>CALPOS020000105.1 GCA_943325255.2 Sphingobacterium thalpophilum | reverse complement strand
TTTGAAAACATCTATAAAGTGAATGTTTTTGGGGTAGCCAATCTAACGCAAATAGCGTTGCCGTACATGCAAAAAGGGAGTCATGTCGTTACCATCAGTTCAATGGGTGGCATTCAAGGGAGTATGAAATTTGCGGGACTCGCTGCCTACAGTTCAAGTAAAGGAGCGGTAATAACGTTGTCGGAATTATTAGCAGAAGAGTACAAGGAAAAAGGAATTGCTTTCAATGTATTGGCGTTAGGTTCTGTTCAAACCGAAATGTTAGCCGAAGCTTTTCCTGGATATAAAGCGCCAGTTACAGCCAAGCAAATGGCAGATTATATTTATAATTTTACGTTGACGGGTCATCAATTTTATAACGGAAAAGTACTGCAAGTTTCATCCTCAACGCCTTAATTTCGTTGCCAGTTTTTGACTGACAATCTTTATTTAACATGAACGAAACACTAGCGAAATATCTTCCTGAACATGCTGTCAGACCTGTCTTTGAGTTGATTGTAGCCAACGAAGTACATCTCAAAATTGTCAACGAACGCGTTACGCGACATGGTGACTATCGCAAAGCGTTGAATGGTAAACATGAAATTACCGTCAACGCCAATTTGAATAAGTACAAGTTTCTTATCACGTTAATTCACGAGATTTCACATTTAGTAGCTTTTGAAAAATTTGGTAGATACATCAAACCCCACGGCGAAGAATGGAAGTTTACTTTTCAGAGGTTGATGATTCCGTTTATTAGACCTGAAATATTTCCGAATCAACTGTTACCATTGTTGGCGCGTCATTTTAAGAATCCTTCGGCAAGTAGCGACGTCGATGCGACTTTATCACTCGCTTTAAAACAGTTTGACCAAAGGAATGATAAAAATTATATCTTTGAGCTCCCTTATGGAAGCCATTTTAGGATTCATAATGGGAAGATCTTTACGAAAGGTGCTTTGAGAACCAAACGCTATGAGTGTGTGGAAGTAAGTTCTGGTAGACTCTATTTGTTTAATCCTAATGCAGAAGTTGAATTATTACACAATTAAAAAATGAATAAAAATTATTACGCAATATTGATGGCTGGTGGCGTTGGCTCTCGATTTTGGCCTGTGAGTACAACAGAATTTCCAAAACAATTTCACGATATGTTAGGTTCTGGGCATACCTTAATTCAAAAAACCTTTAGCAGATTGTCACAGTTGATTCCGGTCGAGAACATTCTGATTTTGACCAACGAAAAATACAATCATATCGTACTTGAACAGTTGCCGATGGTCAAATCAGAACAGGTATTATTAGAACCAGCCATGCGAAATACCGCGCCTTGTATTTTGTATGCATCACTAAAAATTAAAAAACAGAATCCAGATGCCGTAATGGTTGTCGCTCCAAGCGACCACTGGATTGAAGACGAAGCTGTTTTTGTTCAAAATTTGCAGCAGTGTTTTGACTTTTGTTCGGCAGAAAATGCCTTAATGACTTTGGGGATTCAACCGACTTTTCCCAATACAGGTTTTGGTTATATTGAGTTTGATAAAGCCGATTCCAATCCTATAAAAAAAGTCAATCAATTTAGAGAAAAACCGGATTACGAAACCGCAAAATCTTTCATTGAAAGCGGTAATTTTTTATGGAATGGCGGTATTTTTATTTGGAGCGTAAGAGCAATTGCAGAAGCCTTTGAGAAGTTTCAACCGCAAATGAATGCTTTGTTTCTAAAAGGTTGGGACGATTATAACACATCAAAAGAGAAAGGCTTTATAAATGCAAATTACGCTTTGGCGGAAAATGTTTCCATAGATTATGCGGTCATGGAAAAGGCGAAGAACGTCTATGTGCTTCCAGCCACTTTCGATTGGAACGATTTAGGGACTTGGGGTTCATTGCACGAAAAATTAGATAAAGACGACAACGATAATTCGGTAGTAAATGCAACTGTTTTATTGAACAATTCATCCAATAATATTGTCAGTACCGCTAAAGGTAAATTGGTGATTATTGACGGATTAGAAGATTTTATCATTGTCGACAAGGATAATGTCTTGCTCATTTATCCAAAAGGTAAAGAGCAGGAAATAAAAGGAATTGTCAGTCAATTGAAAAAGTAAAGCGGGAAGAGATTCTCGCTTTTTTTGTGTTGTTTTTTTGGATTGAAATTCAGATTGTCCAAATTTTTTCTCATCATCGAGAACGGCAATTGCTATCCTTTCAAATACGCTTCCCTGACTTTCTTAAATAAATTCGAAGAATAAACAAAATCAACTACCGCTTCATTGTCAGTTCTGAAAATTTCCTCTTTCGTCCCTTGCCAAGCTTTTAGTCCATTTTTTAAAAATACAATATTCTCTCCGATTTCCATCACCGAATTCATATCGTGGGAGTTAATTACCGTCGTAATATTATATTCCTCCGTAATTTCTTTAATCAGATTGTCGATTAATATCGCCGTATTCGGATCCAATCCAGAATTGGGTTCGTCGCAAAATAAATATTTCGGATTGTTTACGATTGCTCGAGCAATCGCTACACGTTTTTGCATACCACCAGAAATTTCAGACGGCAATTTTTTATGCGCATCGATGAGGTTGACACGCTTCAATACAAAATCTACACGATCTTGAATTTCCGCAGGCGAATTTTTAGTAAACATTTTCAACGGAAAACCAACGTTTTCCTCTACAGTCATCGAATCGAATAAGGCACTTCCTTGAAAAACCATTCCGATTTCAGTTCGCAATTCTCTTTTTTCATCAGGCGATAAATCAGAGTAAATTCTGCCATCAAACGAAATCGTTCCCACTTCCGGCGAATGAATCCCCAACAGACTTTTGAGTAAAACGGTTTTTCCCGATCCACTCTGTCCGATAATCAAGTTGGTTTTTCCAGTTTCAAAAACGGTCGAAACTCCTTTTAAAATTTTTGTGCCACCAAACGATTTCTCAATGTTCTTTACTTCTATCATTGGGTCAAAAGCATTTGAGTTAATATATAATTCATCGCAATGATCATTACCGAAGTCCAAACAAAGGAAACGGTACTCGCTTTTCCCACTTCCAATGCGCCCCCTTTCATATAATAACCGTGAAAGGAAGGAATGGTTGCAAGTAATAAAGCAAACACAAAGGTTTTTATAAAGGCATACGCAATATGAAACGGAATAAAATCTTGTTGTAAGCCACCAATAAACTCATCGCTAGATCCAAATCCGCCGTAAACTGCCGCAACCCAGCCACCGAGAATGCCCAAAAACATACTGATTCCAATGACAAAAGGATACAATTGCAGTGCAATCAATTTTGGAAAAACCAAGTAATTTAAAGAGTTGACGCCCATCACTTCTAAGGCGTCGATTTGCTCCGTAACGCGCATCGTTCCAATACTCGAAGTAATAAACGACCCCATTTTTCCCGCCATAATAATGGAAATAAAAGTTGGAGCAAACTCTAAAATGACGGATTGCCTTGTAGCAAAACCAATTAGGTATTTGGGAATCAGTGGATTGGTCAAATTTAAGGCGGTCTGAATCGCAACAACACCACCCACGAAGAAAGAAATAAAAGCAACAATTCCGAGCGAGCCGATGATCAAATCATCAATTTCCTTTAGAATTAAACTTCGCATCACAGACCATTTGGTAGGTTTGTTGAAAATTTCTTTCCACATCAAAAAGTACTTTCCGATTTGTGATAAGTAACGAACGAGCATCATGGTTTTGAAATATGCGCTAAAATAAGAAAAGTTATTGGTTGTCAGTTGTCAGTTGTTGGTTTTTTTATGAGCTTTTGGGCGTGACCTGGCCGAAAAAGGCGGGTCGGGCTTTCGGCTTTATCTTTTTCGTTTCGTACCTCACAAAAAAGGCCTCAATCCCTCACGCAGTATCGAGTATTAAACAGCTGCTGGTTGTCATCGACTTAATAGCAAATCTCACGCAATTGTCGCCCTACTGAAAAATCTTCTCTTTCATCTTTTGCCAGCGATAGTTCTGGATGAAGTTTGCTTGTTCCGCACTAACCAATAAAGGTTTATTCGCAGCTTTCGCTTTCCAAAATCCTTGTACATAATCAAAAAAGAGTAGTGGCTGTTTTTTCATAATCGCCAGCTTTAACGAAGCAATGACTGTAATAGGAAATCCGTATCCCAAACTGTAAAAGGCCTCACCTTGTTTGAAACGTGCCGCTTTATTATAATTTGCACCCGTTGGTTTGAGATGTTTTACTTGTAAAGATTCATCCGTGATCACTTTCCATCCGTAAAATTTCGCCAGCAATTCATCTACGGTGTCCCAACCCATGGCTGGTTTGAGTCCACCAATTTGCTCGAAACATTTTTTTCTATATGCTTTGAATGCCCCGCGAATATGGTCTTTGTCAGTAAGATTCTCTAAAATCCACTCGTTGTTTTTTTCAATGTAAGCAAATCCACCGACCATTCCAATAGCATCGTCAGAAGTAAAATGGGATATTATCGTTTCAAAATAATTAGTTGGCAAAATTAAGTCGGCGTCGAGCTTTACAATCACATCGTAATTGTCATCGACAGTGTCAAATCCTTTTTGAAAAGCTCGAATGACTTTACTTCCTGGAAGATGAATGGCATCGGATTCAATGCTTAACAGCCGTATCGATGTGTTTTTTGCAGCAAAATTTTCAACGATTGAAGCGGTTTCATCCGTTGAGTGATCATTGACCACTACAATTGTATTTGGAGCTTGAGTTTGATCTAGCAGCGAGGTGATGGTCTGAGCGATATACTTCGCCTCATTATGTGCAGGAATAATAACATAATATTTCATCAAATACGTGCCCTTTGTTGCGGAAGTAAAAGTATAAATTTAGAAAACAAAAAAAGGGATTCCGAATTGCAAATCCCTTCTTTTTCTCAAACTATTCAAACTATTTAATTTGAATCCGATACAATAACCTTTTTTCTCGATAAATGCCTCGATGTTACAATAAATCGCCGAATTAACTTCTTGTGCTGGATTATCAATATGACCGCCGGATAAAGATCAGTTTCTTATAAAAAAAACAGACAAATGTTACTGTATTTTTTCAGCATAAACAATATAATATCGATTAGTAAAAAACCGCAAGATTGGACGGAAACCAATTTGCTTTGCAGGATTTGTCCATTTTTGACAGTCGATAATTTTCCATCCTGTTTTTTCCAAAAGCCAATCCAATTGCCAATCTTCAAATTCGTGATAATGACGATCCCAAGGATCTGTTTTACTACGATATGCTGGCGAGAACCACAAACGCATCGGGATCGATATGAATAATTTTTCCGATTTAATTGCTTCTAATATGGTGTAGGGATTGAGTAAATGCTCAAATATTTCAAATGCGGTTACCACAGTTGTCTCTTGCGTCCCGAAAATACTTTGGTCTTTATCTAAATCTTCGCCATTTGTATTTTTTACGTTGAAACCTTCTTCTTTCATGATTTTTGAAAGAGGGTTATCAACGCCTAAATCTAATATAGTTTCCGATTTATCAATATGTTTTTTGACAAATTCAAGGGTCAATTTAAATCGCTTACTAGGATAGGTGTTTTCGTACATGTATTGCGTTTAGGAGCGATGCAAATATAGGAAGTTTGTTACTTTAATTTTATTTTTCAGTAAATCTATAAAAAAAGAAGTTCAATAATAAAGTCTGTTTTTGATTGCTTAAATTAGAAGCCATATAATTATGCGCAAATAATAGCCATATTATTCCTATATTTTGGAATAAGAAATCAGAAGAATTTGCTGGAATTAATGTTTATAAACAAATGAATTGACGTTCATACCTGCACCAACCGATGCAAAGAGAATTATATCGCCTTTTTGAATGGACTGATTCTCGATTTTATTTGTAACGAGTAAATCGAATAAAGTAGGAATGGTAGCGACACTACTATTACCCAGTAGCGTAATACTCATAGGCATTATTTTCTCCGGCATTTCTTGATCATAAAGTTTGTAAAATCGATGGACAATGGCTTCATCCATTTTTTCATTCGCCTGGTGAATAAGAATTTTCTTGATAGCCGTTATTGGAACACCGCTTTTATCAAGACAAACTTTCATTGCTTGTGGCACTTTGCTTAGTGCAAATTCATATATTTTCCTTCCATGCATTTTAATATAACGCACGTCAGGATCCAATTCTTTATTGAAAGAGTTACCAAAGTACAAATAGTTAGCTTCGTCATAGGAATAAGTGCCACTTTCGTATGACAATAAGCCATCAGTTTCGTCGCAAGCTTCCACTACGGTTGCTCCTGCGCCGTCTGAGTAAATCATACTGTCTCGGTCATGAACATCTATAACTCTTGAAAGTGTTTCTGAACCAATAACCAGACAGCGTTTTGCCATGCCAGATTTAATATACGCATTGGCTTGTAACATGCCTTCAATCCAACCAGGGCAACCAAAAAGGATGTCATAAGCAACACACTTTGGGTTTTGAATTCGCAATCTGTGCTTCACTCTGGTGGCAAGGCTAGGTACAGAATCCATTTGAATTGCATTGGGCTTTACATCGCCGAAATTATGTGCGAAAATGATGTAATCTAGGGTTTCTGGATCAATCCCAGAATTCTTAATCGCTTTCTCCGCAGCGAAAAAAGCCAAATCGGATGAGTTTAGTTCTGGAGTAGCATATCGTCGTTCCTCGATTCCTGTGATGCTCTTAAATTTATCAATCACCACATCATTGGAGTAAGCAAATGTACTCCCGTCTTCATTAAGAAATTGATGTTTATCGAAGTCGGTATTTTTAACTTTTATCTCAGGAATATAACTTCCAGAACCTATGATTTTTATATTCATTGTAGGAATGATTTCATTACGAAATTATTAATAAAAAGGTTGGAATGTTAGGAAAAGGTTTATTAATTGAATTTAATTGCGAAATAGTAAATCTAATCCCGATTTGATTGCGAATGTTGTGATTAATTTCTTTTTTCTTGTGCAATTTTTATTTGTAGTACCGTCGCAATATTCAGTGCGTTGGTCTTGATTTTCTCTGCGTTGCTTCCTTCAAAAAGATCATCTACTGTTTTATCAAAGTGCTGCAACCAAATCTTAAATAGTTCAGGAGATAAATACACTTTTCGATTCACATTTAAATGGAGTTGCGTTAGGTTGTTCGTGTAACCGCCAGTTCCTAAAATCGCCTGCGACCAAAAGGTAACTAATATAACGTGAGTTCGACATAAAATTATTGAAAAAGAATTAATTGTTTAGTGTCTACAAAGTTGTTTTTTAAAGATGGTTTTTTCTCAGCAAAGTTGTAAGCAATCAAAGCTGAAAATATGTTGTTGAAGTAGTTAATTTGGGAACGATTT
>CALPOS020000104.1 GCA_943325255.2 Sphingobacterium thalpophilum | reverse complement strand
CGACACTCTTTTTGTTGAGCCATTATGACTTTGGATACGCTCAAGTGCGCGTGCCTTTCAAAATCAGAACATCTTCAAGCACTCCATTACAAAAGAACTACAGCATCAATGGCGATTTCAGCTTTATTGGGAATACCAATTTAACCTTAGTCAATTATGACAACAATGGAAACAACAATAACAATTCAATGCAATATGTTGATATTGATAATGATCCGTCTACGTGGAATTCTTCTTCTGCCAATCTTTCTTTTTTACATGAAAATGGTTCATTAGATTCTTGTACGGAGATTCGCTATGCTGGATTATATTGGACTGGTCGAAGTACACCTGATGGCGCCGCTAATAGTCCGAATGAATTCACAATTACAAAAAATATTGATGGAACTGCTGTCACAAAAAGCTTTAATAAGAAAAGGATACTTTTCAAAGGACCGAATTCTGAAAGTTATAGCGAGTTCATTGCTCAAGAAAATGCCATTTATTATCCAAATACTTCTGATGCTTTTATTTATTCTGCGTACACTGAAGTTACTGACTACGTTCGTCAACATGGTATAGGAACTTACTTTGCTGCAGATCTCGCTTTGGTTGAAGGAAACGGAAGCGGTACTGGCTATTCAGGTGGTTGGGGACTCATTGTAATATATGAAAATTCAAAAATGAAACATCGCGACATCACTTTGTTTGACGGACATGCTTTTGTATTAAATTCGACAACAAATGGATATAACGTAGAAGTCGATGGTTTCAATACCTTACGCACAGGAAACGTCGGAGTCAAATTTGGCATTATGGCTAGTGAAGGAGATGTGGGATTGAATGGAGACTATTTTCAGATACAAAGAAATAGCGATCTTACTTTTAAGAGTCTGCAACATTCATTAAATGCTGAGAACAACTTTTTTAACTCTTCCAATACAAGTACAACTAGAAATCCAAATTTATCTAATAACACAGGAATCGATATTGCCACCTTTTCGCTTCCAAACGAAAATAACCTAGTTATTGGCAACAATCAAACTTCCACTAATTTTAGATATGGTACAGTTGGCGATACGTTCGCTATTTTTGCAATTGCACTTGCTGTAGATTCCTATCTTCCAAAAGTAGAAAATACAATTTCCGTTTCAAGTATCGATGGAATTCCATTTGATCCAAATACCAAAGTCTTACCAGGTCAAGAAATAAACTTTAATGTGGCCATCAGAAATGCAGAAAACGAGTCGATTTCTAATTTTAAAATCGTCGTGCCCATGCCTTTTAATGCTAGTTTTGTTAATGAAAGTGCGCAAGGTATCATCGCTGCCAATCCGTCGGCATCAAACACAAACAATATCTTTTTTGATTCGACAATCGGAACTAACGGCGCACTAGTTTGGAACTACGGTACCTTAGCAGTTGGTGAAAACCCAGAAACAGTTTTGGCAAATCTTCGCTTCAAAATCAAAGCAACGGAGGATTGTTTTATTCTCAAAAATAATGTTTGTGACTCTACTATTTATGTGGAAGGATTTTCAACTGGAACAGGCAGTATCAGTAATGTAACTTTTGATTCTTGCCCATTTATAATAGGAAAAAATACGAATGGAAATTGCGCGGGAGATATTGTGAAAGGCCCAATAAAAATTGCTGTTGATGCTGCAGATTTTGTAGAAAGTAGCTGCGCGAATAACATCATTCGAAATTTTACATTCTGCAACGGTCAAAGTGCGGTATCAATATCGGAGATTGCTTCCTATTTCCCGGCGGGATGTCAATTTTACAACGCTTTCCCGGTGACTGAAAATTCAATACTTTATTCGAATTCTGAGGGATTTCCTTTGGCAGTTGGAAGTACAATTAATTATTTTGCAGTTCCAATGAATTTAGGCGCTGGTTGCTACTATCCGTTTTCACTAACGAAGTGCACAGAACTTATAGCCAATAACGATATTGGAAATACAATTAGCAGCGGTATTGGTGGGATCGCCTACAATAATATTTTAGCCAATGACACTTTAAATGGTCTTGAGGTCTTGCCATCGCAAGTGCAAATCACACTTATAAATCCAACTACTGGAATCACATTAAACAACGCCAACATCCTCGTTGCTGCCGGCACAGCAGTTGGCCATTATACACTAACCTACCAAATATGCGACTTGACCGATCTTTCACGATGTCAAAAAGCGAATGTGAATTTCACTGTCACTAATACTCAAATTGTTGCGGAAAATAATGATTTTGAAATTGAATGTTCGAGCACTGGTATCATTGGCAATATTTTGAACAATGACACACTGAATGGAGCAACTTGTCAACCAAATGAAGTTGATATAACTATTGTTTCGAATACAAATGAAAGTATTCAACTCAATACTGCAACCGGGGAGATTTTAATCGATGGCGATTTAAATTCGGGAAATTATTTATTGGAATACAAGATTTCTGTACAGGGAAATCGAGCACTTTTTGACGTCGCCGCTGTTAATATAGAGGTTGTCGACCGAACGCCACCTGCCCAACCGTTACTTGTTGATTTAGTTGATTATTGTGCCATTACTGCTGCAGTTCCAAATACAACCGATTCTTGTTCAGGTATCGTCAATGGTCATACTGAAGATCCTCTAGAGTATTCAATACCAGGAGAATATACCATACATTGGCGTTTTACTGACGAAAGTAACAACAGCTCCTATGTTAATCAAAGAATATTACTGAGAAATAGTGAAGATGCTGTACCTGGCTATGGTTATGTCAATTGTAATCTCGATAATGATGCGAGTCTAAATATTGATCTGAATTCTTACTTACCAGAAGGAACAAATCGCGAAGGAAATTGGTCTTCGTCGACTAGCACTCCAAATTTAGATGGGTCGGTTTTTAGTCCATACCAAGCGCCGACGGGCCATTATGATTTTCAATATTTGTACAACGATGGAAATTGTAACCAAACGGCCAATGTAACCATTGAGGTAAATAACGACTGTTATGTTGCTCCTGCCTGCAATTTGTTGGTTCATAATTCATTTTCACCAAACAATGATGGTATTAATGAAGTATTTTTTATAGAGAATATTGATCAGATTAATTGCTTCCCGACGAATAGTGTAGAAATCTATAACCGCTGGGGCGTATTGGTTTTTAAGATAAATCAATACGATAATTTGAACCGAGTATTTCGAGGCATTTCTGAAGGTCGTGCCACGTTAAACGAATCCGAAAAATTGCCAACAGGAACTTATTATTATATAATTAAGTATGAGGATGAGAATTCTAATGTTAAGGAACAAGTAGGCTACGTGTATTTGGTGATCTAAAATACTAAAAAACAGTAAAATAAATAATCAAAGTGGACAAAATGAATTTAAACAATAATAACAAATATTCAAAATAGTGAAGTGTATTAAACAAAAATCTGTCATTTTAACGAGTTTTCGTGTTGTTGGTAGAAAAAATGGTTGGAAAAATATTTATGTAAGTAAATTAGCCCAAAATATTTTAGCCGATTCCCAAATCTATCTAAAAATTTAAATCGAAAACGTAACAACAAATGTATTAATCTATAATTCTATGGAAAAAAGTGTCCCAAATCAATTCTTAAAACCACTGAACAATTTTCTTTTGTTTGGTCAAATTCAAATCTTAATTATGAAACGACTACTACTATTATTTGTATTGGCATTCTATTGTGCTAATATTAGTGCACAGGAAAGAGGTTCTCAAGGATCTCAAGTAATGGATGTAAACGCCTATATGGCATACCTGCGTGCTTCTGAAGTAAGTGCAAGAAATTTGAATTCAAATTCAAGTCGATTGGAAAATTTACTTAAAGAAGTGCAGCCCGCAATTTATTTTCTCAATGGAGAAATAAGATTGTACGGAGAGAACCCTACTTCTCTCTATACTGACGTTGCTTCATTGCAAGGTCTTGGTTCTAGAATTACCGCCAATGAAAGTATCGAAATTGTTACGATTTCAATGAATCAAATTTCAGATTTGAGTAATCCTATTGATTTATCTGTATTTTCAAATTTCCCTAATTTGAAGTACATCTACATAATGTCTACTGTTGAAACTTCGGGAAATGTTATTTCAGGTTTAGTTCGAAATAGCAATTCAAGATTTGGAGTTTTCTATAAAGTTGACAAAGGTTCTTAATTCCCCAAATTAAAAAAAAATCAAGATGAAAAAATTATATTTTAATTCAAAAGCTAATAACCTATTTTTCGGTTATTTTTCAATTGTATTCCTGCTTTTGGGAATTTCATTGACAACAACGGCACAACTTAGAGTTCCTTTTACACAGAGAACATCTCAGTATACTCCAGACAAGAGAGTGTACAATGTAAAAGGTGATTTTACTATAATGGGGAACACCAATATGACACTACAAAGTTATGGTGATCAAACTCAAAATGGTAATAACAGCATGATTTATGTGGATGTTGACGGAAACACCAGCAATGGGGTTGATGGAAAACCAACATTCAATTCTTCTCGTTCCACGTTGACATTTTCAACAGAGAACGGAGCTATTCCATCATGTTCAAATATTATTTATGCTGGTTTGTATTGGTCAGGAAGAGCGTCAGATAGTAATCCAAGTAACAATAGCTTTTCGGTAACGAAAAACATCAATGGTACTTCTGTAACAAAGAACTTCGATAAACGAAATATTTCTTTGAAAGGTCCAAACGCCACTACCTATACTCAATTCTCAGCCAGTGCAACTGACATCTACTATCCAACAACTTCGGATGGTTTTATGTTTTCTGCCTATAAAGAAGTAACCGATTATGTTCGCGCCAATGGTATTGGAGAATATACTGCTGCCGACCTTGCTGTAAATGAAGGTAACGGAGGCGGAACAGGATTTTATGGAGGTTGGTCACTTATTGTTGTTTACGAAAATTCAAAAATGAAATATCGTGATGTGACTATTTTTGACGGACATGCCTATGTAACTGGTGGTACAGCTAGTTTTGAAATTCCAGTTGCAGGCTTTAATACTGTTCAAGCTGGACCTGTAGGTGTAAAATTAGGCTTAATGGCTGGAGAAGGTGATAATGGAATTTCTGGGGATTACTTTGAAATTAGGAGACAAAGTGACAACACCTTTACTCGATTAAGTCATCCTGGAAATTCAACTGGGAATTTCTTTACTTCTGCGATACAAACAGGAGGAAATGCCAGAACTCCGAATCTAGTTAATAATACTGGATTAGATATTAGTATGTTCAATATACCAAACACTAATAATAGTGTCTTAACTAATAACCAGACTTCAACTACGTTTAGATACGGATCAACACAAGATACCTATGTCATCTTTGCAATCGCAATGGCAGTTGATGCTTATATTCCTGAAGTTGAAAATATATTGACTGCAACTACGGTCAATAATATTCCTGTAACCACAGAACCTTATATCTCGTTGCCTGGAGAAGATGTCGGTTTCAATATTGATATCAAAAACCTAGGTACGGAAGCCATTAATAATTATAGATTAGTTGTTCCAATTCCATATAACGCTTCTTATGTTCCTGGAAGCGCAGTTGGTACTATATTGTTTACACCACTTCCTACTCCAAATACTTTAACTTTCGATCCAACTCTTGGAGCTACGGGCTCTATCGTTTGGAATATCGGAACCTTGCCTTTAGGTGCTAATCCAAGTACATTACTTGCCAAACTTTCGTTTAAGTTAAAAACTACGACAGATTGTTCTATTCTATTGAATCCAACCTGCGGAAGTCCAATTTTTGTTACTGCAAGTTCAAGTGGTACAGGCGCAATTACTGGTACCACATTCGCTGGCACAAGAGCCATCAAAGGATATACAAATAATGGTACTTGTATAGGTCAGCCAATACTTGAAACCTTAGCAATAGGAATTAATGGATCGAATTATGTTGCAGCAAATTGCCAAAACACGCCATTAATTAGAAATTTTGGATTCTGTAATACAGGTTCGACTATTGG
The DNA here is from genome assembly GCA_943325255.2 of Sphingobacterium thalpophilum. GTDB lineage: Bacteria > Bacteroidota > Bacteroidia > Flavobacteriales > Flavobacteriaceae > Flavobacterium. Next base: position 1,372 of record CALPOS020000104.1, on the reverse strand, counting down.
AACTTCTGCAATTTCTGCGAATTTCCCACCTGGTTCTACCTTTTATAATGAATTTCCAGTTACGTTGAGTTCTATTCAGTACTCTGATGCTAATCCATTTCCTTTGGTGGCTGGATCAACTACAACTTATTATGCATTACCACCAAATACTGCGGGATGCTTCTTTCCATTCACCATTTCAAAATGTAAAGTAATTGATGCCGTTAATGACTCTATTGGTCCAATCAATAGCACAACCGGAAGCACTAATGCAGGAAATATATTCAATAATAACGGAAGTGGAATTGACACTTTAGGTGGAACTTTAGTACTTATTACGCAGGTTAATCTAACAGTACTGACTCCAGCAACGCCAATCAACGGCGGCTTTGTTCCCTCGATTGATTTGTTAACAGGTAACATTATTGTTCCTGCTGGAACTCCTGCTGGAGTATACACCATAGTTTATCAAATCTGTGAGAAAATAACACCTACCAATTGTGATTCTGCAACAGTAACGATTTGTGTTGGAAATGCCCCAATTTCTGGAGGTGATCAAGTGGCTTGCCAGACTTCTCCAACTCAAACTTTAACTGCTACCGCGACAGCGCCTGGACAAACAATCGTTTGGTACAATGCGCTAACGAACGGAAATATTGTAGCTTCTCCAACGCTTAATACTGTTGGTACCGTTACTTATTATGCTCAAGCAAATGTGGGAAATTGTTCTTTTCCTACGCGTACTCCTGTTACTTTGACAATAAATCCTGCTTCTTTAGTTCCAGTTTCTGGTGGAGATCAAACTGAATGTGAGGCGTCTCCGTTACAAACATTGACTGCCACTGCAACTGTTCCTGCGGGATCAACTGTAGTTTGGTATGATGCGGCTACTGGCGGAAATGCATTGGTTACTGCTCCTACTTTAAATACTGTTGGTTCTATAACTTATTATGCACAAGCGGTTAATGCGAACAACTGTTCAAGTTTATCTAGAACTCCTGTTACTTTAACCATCAACGCTGCTCCTGTAGCGCCAATAACTGGTGGAGATCAAACTGAATGTGAGGCTTCTCCATTGCAAACATTGACTGCTACTGCAACTGTTCCTGAGGGATCAACTGTAGTTTGGTATAGTGCTGCTACCAATGGTAGTATCGTAACTAATCCAACGCTTAATTCAGTTGGAACGGTAACTTATTACGCACAAGCAGTAAATGGTAACAACTGTTCAAGTTTATCTAGAACTCCTGTTACTTTGACAATCAATCCTGCTCCTGTAGTTCCAGTTTCTGGTGGAAACCAAACTGAGTGTGAGGCTTCTCCGTTACAAACATTGACTGCCACTGCAACCGTTCCTGTTGGATCAACTGTAGTTTGGTACGATGCCGCTACT
>CALPOS020000103.1 GCA_943325255.2 Sphingobacterium thalpophilum | reverse complement strand
AGAAAAAGCGAAAATCAATGAACTAAAGCATGCCGATTTAAACACAGCTAAACAAAAAATGCTCGAAGCCAGATTGGCCTATATCGCCCATCACAAAGAACATCCAGAAAGCCTATTGAAAAATGCAGTTTTCGGCGAAATGAATCGCTCCGAGTGGTATCTGTTAGAACAAAAACATCTAAATCATCATTTTGAGCAATTTGGAATTTTATAATGTCATCCCGAGCGCAGTCGAGGGAAGGAGCTATTTCCGGCTTTACGCAGTATCTCTCCGAGGATACTTGCTGCACACGAGCGCAGAGACTGCCGAAGGAATCCGGGCTAGGGCATCCAGTAATAATGAAATAGGCAAACAAGCTTTGCGCCTTAGCGTCTTTTCGAGCAAAATAAATAGAAACAAGAAACAAGAAACAAGAGTAAAGAATGTCAACAGAAGCATACGTAAAACATTTGAAATTAAAAGGAGGACAGCCAGTGGCTGTTAGGTAAAAAAGGTATAATTATGAATGAAGCATATGTAAATTGTACAATAAGTAATGGTATCGCCACCATCGAGTTTTTTCATCCAGAACAAAACTCCTTGCCCAGCGATGTATTAAAAAAATTAGCCGGCACCATCACCGAAGCCGGAAATAACGACGACATCAAAGTCATTATTCTTCAAAGCGGCGGCGACCGGACTTTTTGCGCTGGAGCGAGTTTCAAAGAACTCATCGCCATCAACGATGCCGCAACCGGAAAAATGTTTTTCTCTGGCTTTGCCAATGTCATCAATGCGATGCGCAAATGCCCGAAATTTATCATCGGGCGTATTCAAGGCAAAACGGTGGGTGGCGGTGTCGGAATCGCAGCTTCCACGGATTATTGCATGGCAACGCAATTCGCTTCGATTAAGCTAAGTGAACTCAATGTCGGGATCGGTCCGTTTGTCGTTTCACCTGTAATCGAAAGAAAAATGGGTGTTTCCGCCATGTCACAAATCGCCATCGATGCCAATACATTTTATGATGCAGAATGGGCGAGAAGCAAAGGATTGTTTGCCAATGTTTATCAAGACATCGAAGAGTTAGATGTCGAAGTGCAAAAGTTTGCCGAACATTTATGCACCTACAATCCAGAAGCAATGGTCGAAATGAAAAAGATATTTTGGAGAGGCACCGACGATTGGGATAACCTGTTAGCAGAAAGAGCCGCGATTAGCGGGCGATTGGTGTTATCGGATTTTACAAAAGAAACATTGAAGAAGTTCAAGTAAAGACAAAAAGATAATAGACGAATAGATAAAAGACCAAAATAAATCTATCAGTCTATCATCTATTATCTCTCTGTCTATTTTCTAACAAATATGATCTACGAATTCAAAGGGTTTATTCCCGTCATCCACGAAAGCAGTTTTATCCACCCACAAGCGGCGGTAACTGGTAACGTGATTATCGGAAAAGACGTTTATGTCGGTCCGGGCGCGGCAATTCGCGGCGATTGGGGAGAGATTATCATTGAAGATGGTTGCAATGTGCAAGAAAATTGTACGATTCATATGTTTCCCGGAAAGTCGATGGTGTTGAAAGCCGGAGCACACATTGGTCACGGCGCGATTATACACGGCGCCAATATTGGAGCTAATAGTCTCGTCGGCATGAATGCTGTTATTATGGACGATGCGGAAGTGGGTGATGAATGTATCATCGGTGCGTTGAGTTTTATCAAAGCGGGAACGAAAATTCCCAATCGCAAAATGGTTGTCGGTAATCCAGCGGTAATCGTCAAAGATATATCTGATGAAATGATTGAATGGAAGAGCAAAGGAACCGCCTTATATCAGCTGTTGCCTAGGGAATGTTACGAAACATTAAGAGCAGTTGAGCCATTACGGGAAATTCCAGCCAACAGACCAACACAAGAAGCGTTTTATAAAACACTAGAAGAATTTAAGAAAGAGGAATAAGCTTTTAGCAATTAGCAATAAGCTGAAAAAAATAATAAAAATTAAATCAGGTTCAACCTGAAATTATAAAATGATGTAAGTAATTTCCTTTAAGGCTAATCGCTTACAGCTAAAGGCTAACAGCTATGATTATAGAATTCAAAATGCCTAAAATGGGCGAGAGTATTTCAGAAGCTACCATCATCAACTGGTCGAAGAAAGTCGGTGATTTTGTGGAAGCGGAGGAAACTTTGGTGGAAGTTGCTACCGATAAAGTAGACAGCGAAATTCCATCGCCATTTTCAGGAACGATTACCGAAATCCGTTTTGGAAAAGATGCTGTTGTGGCTGTTGGTGAAGTTTTGGCATTAATAGAGACAGATGGTAAAGCTGCGGGAAAGAAGATAACTATCGGAAAAACAGAAGAAGCTGGTGAGAAGAAAGAGCCAAGAGCCAAGACTGAAAACGCGCAACCAACAACCGACAACCATCAACCAATAACCAAGAACAGACAACTGTCAACTGACAACTTCCTAAGTCCACTGATCATCAGCATTGCTCAGAAAGAGAACTTATCGATCGAAGAACTTCAAACCATTTCAGGTTCCGGAACCGATGGCAGAATTCAAAAAAGCGATGTTTTCCATTATCTGAAAAACAGAAAATATCCAATTCAGAGCATACCAACAAACAACAACCAACAACCGACAACCAATTACCCAAAACCAAAAATCAATTTCATCGAAGGCAAAGACCGTATCGTAGAAATGGATCGCATGCGCAAAATGATTGCGGATCACATGGTTTATTCGAAACAAACGTCGCCGCACGTAACTTCTTATATTGAAGTTGATGTGACGAATTTGGTGGAGTGGAGAAACAAATACAAAGATGATTTTCAAAAGAAATACAACGAGAAGCTCACGTTTACGCCAATTTTCGTTGACGCAGTAGCCAAAGGAATTCAGGATTTCCCGTTGATTAATGTTTCTGTTGATGACAAAAATATCATAGTTCACAGCGATATCAATATCGGAATGGCAACCGCATTGCCATCTGGAAACTTAATCGTTCCCGTGGTGAAAAATGCCAACGAGAAAAGTTTATTTGAATTGGCGAAAACCGTCAACCATTTGGCTGAAAGTTCCCGAAACAACAAACTAAAACCCGAAGAAATTCAAGGAAGTACGTTTACGATTTCGAATGTTGGCACATTCGGAAGCTTGATGGGGACACCGATTATCAATCAACCAGAAGTCGCGATTTTGGCCTTTGGAATCATCAAAAAGCGACCAGAAGTGATCACCACTGAAAAAGGCGATGAGATTGCGATTCGCAGTATGATGTATCTTTCGCTTTCCTTCGACCATCGCGTCGTAGATGGCTTTTTGGGCGGTTCATTCCTGCGAAAAGTCGGTGATTATTTAGAACAATTTGACCACAATACAACACTATAAAATTTTAGCGTATGTCATATAACATAAAAGTAACTCCAGCTTTAGTTTCTAAAGTAGCTCAAGTCGATATCAACAATGTTCCGATGGGGATTGCGTTTACCGACCACATGTTTATTTGTGAATACCAAAACGGCGCGTGGGTCAACCCAAGAATCGAACCTTTAGAAATGATACCAACACATCCAGCGGCAATGGCGCTGCATTACGGACAAGCGATTTTTGAAGGATTGAAAGCAACGATGGGCAAAAACAATACGCCTTTGTTGTTTCGTCCGGATGAAAATGCGAAGCGAATGAATGTGAGTGCTTATCGTATGGGAATGCCGAATTTCCCTGAAGATTTGTTCGTAGAAGGATTGAAGCAATTGGTGGCTATAGAAAAAAACTGGGTGCCAACACAAGAAGGAAGTTCACTCTATTTAAGACCATTTATGTATGCCGATGAAGCTTTTATCGGAATGCGTGCCGCAACGAGCTTTAAATTTATTATCATGGCATCGCCAGCTGGACCTTTCTTCAATAGAAGAATTAAGTTGTATGCGGAAACTAAATACGTACGTGCCGTGAATGGAGGAACAGGTGAAGCGAAAGCCGCCGGAAATTATGCTGGTGCAATTCGTCCAACCGAATATGCCAAAGCCAAAGGATACGATCAAGTATTGTGGCTGGACGCTCAAGATTTTGAATACATTCAAGAAGTTGGAACGATGAATATTTTCTTCAAGATAGGAGGGAAATTTATCACGCCTGATTTGAGCGGATCGATACTTTCTGGAATTACACGATTGAGTGTCATCGATATGCTACGAGCCAAAGGATTTGAGGTTACGGAACGTCCGATTACGATGACAGAGATTAAAGAAGCATCGAAGAATAATCTGTTAGAAGAAGCCTTTGGAGTTGGAACAGCTGTTGGAATTGCTTTGGTGGAAGAGATTGGGAATGGCGATTTTGCGATTGCATTGCCAGAAGGAAATCCGGTTGGAGAGGAGATTAAGAATACATTTAACGATATGAAAACACAACGTATAGCAGATTCTTTCGGATGGATTGTTCCTGTTGAAAGCTATGCGACTCAGCAGCAATAATTTGAATCGAATTCAAGTTGTTTTTTGCCACGGATTTGGCGGATTTAACTGATTTTTTATCTGTGTTAATCCGAATAATCAGTAAAATCTGTGGTCAAATAGAATCAGTCGCTTTTTTAAGAAAAATTTGAATAGGAATTGAATGCGCAGCCCCGATTAAGCCGATATCCTTTGTGAGGAACGAACAAAGATAAAGGCGAAAGCGGGAATTGTCTGCAAAAAATAAACCATTAAGGAATTAAGTTTCATTAAGTTTTCGCTTAATTTTTCTTATTCTCTTAATGGTTCAAAAAAATAGAAATGAAATTTTTAGAAAGAACATTGAACAAAATTATTTTAGAAAAAGCATTTGCCACCATGGCGACCGCGAAAGCGATGACGGAGTTGTATGAGGATAACTTTAAAATCGTTTCCAAATACGTGCACGCAACTTCACGTGGACACGAAGCGATTCAAATAGCCGTGGCGATGCAATTATTGCCACAGGATTATGCCTTTCCGTATTATCGAGACGATTCGATGTTGTTGGGCATTGGCATGCGGCCGTACGATTTGATGTTGCAACTTATGGCGAAACGCGACGATCCTTTTTCGGGTGGAAGAACCTATTATTGCCATCCGAGTTTGCGCAATGCCGATAAACCTAAGATTCCACATCAATCATCCGCAACGGGCATGCAAGCGATTCCAGCAACTGGGGCAGCGATGGGATTTTGGTATCAAGAAAATATTGGCATTGAAGATAAAAATCAAGAGAAACCGATTGTAGTTTGTTCCTTAGGTGATGCCTCCGTGACCGAAGGCGAAGTAGCCGAAGCTTTTCAAATGGCGGCTTTAAAACAATTGCCGATTTTGTATTTGGTGCAAGATAACGGCTGGGATATTTCAGCAAATGCAAAGGAAACAAGGGCTCAGAATGCGTTTGAGTATGCGAAGGGATTTCACGGCATTGAAGCCATTTCGATTGACGGAGCGAACTTTACCGAAAGCTATTTGGCAATTCAAAACGTATTGGAAACCATGCGAAGAGAGCGTCGTCCGTTTTTGGTGCATGCGAAAGTTCCGTTGTTAAATCACCACACATCTGGAGTTCGAATGGAATGGTATCGTGATGATTTGGACGAAGCAAAGTCGAGAGATCCGCATCCCGCTTTGAAACAACTATTATTAGACGCTGGATTTACTAATGATGAGATTTCAAAAATAGAACAAGACGCCATTATTAAAGTCAAAGCTGATTTTGAGGAAGCGCAATTAGCGGAAGATCCAAAACCAGAAGATTTGTTTACGCATGATTTTGCACCGACACCGATTACGGAAGAAGTTGGAGAACGTAGTCCACAAAGAGAAGACAAAGTCGTGATGGTAGATTGCGCGTTATTTGCCGTAGAAGAATTGATGAAAAAGCACCCAGAATGTTTGCTCTACGGACAAGACGTAGGCGGACGATTGGGCGGCGTGTTTAGAGAAGCAGCTACGTTGGCTCAGAAGTTTGGTGACGAGCGTGTTTTTAATACACCAATTCAAGAAGCGTTTATTGTTGGCTCAACGGTCGGCATGTCCGCCGTGGGTTTAAAACCAATTGTTGAGGTGCAATTTGCCGATTACATTTGGCCTGGATTGAACCAGTTGTTTACCGAGGTGAGTCGATCTTGTTATCTCACCAATGGCAAATGGCCCGTGAGCATGATTTTGCGTGTTCCGATTGGCGCTTATGGCAGCGGTGGTCCGTATCATTCGTCTTCGGTAGAAAGTGTATTGACGAACATTAGAGGAATCAAAATCGCCTATCCGAGCAATGGCGCTGACTTAAAAGGTTTGCTAAAAGCGGCGTATTACGATCCGAATCCCGTGGTTATTTTAGAACACAAAGGTTTGTATTGGAGCAAAGTCAAAGGTACGGACGAAGCTCGTGTTTTTGAACCAAGCGAAGATTATATTTTACCGTTCGGGAAAGCCAATATCGTTCAAGAAATTTGGGGTCAAGAAACGAAAGAAACCATTTCTGTAATTACTTATGGCATGGGCGTACATTGGGCGTTGAATGCGTCCATCGGCATGAGAAATCAAGTAGAAATCATCGACTTGAGAACTTTATTCCCGTTGGATGAAGACGCCATCATGAAGTCCGTGCAAAAAACCAAAAAATGTCTGATTGTAACGGAGGAACCTGTCAATAATACTTTTGCGAGAAGCTTGGCTGGACTGATTCAAGAAAAGTGCTTTAGATATTTAGATGCACCAGTGATGACCATTGGATCCGAGAATTTACCTGCAATACCGTTAAATAGTACTTTAGAGCAAACGATGATACCGAATGTGGAAAAGGTAAAAGCGAAGATGGAGGAATTGTTGGGGTATTAGTTATCTGGAAGGAGCTATTCCGGCTGTCCATTACAAGTTTTCACCAAATCGGTTGGTTTTGCTAAAGTTCCCGAAAGCGCTTCCGTTGGTCGCGTTTCGGAAACAAGAAAAACAAAACCGCTTTTGCAAAAAGCTTTTCATTACCATCCCGGGCTAGAACCACCCCACCCGCCGCGGCGGGCATCCCTCCAAAGGTGGGGAATCCACAAAATATCACGGTTCAACTTTTTTTAACGTACAACCTACAACCGTCTACTATTTCTTTACTGGTGGATACTGCGCCAAAATCTCAGTCACAAACAACTTTACATTTTCATCTTTCTTATCCACATTTTTGGTGAGATAACCCGTTCCTTCACCTTGCCAGATGAGTTCTTTTAATTTGGCATCGATGAGGTCGATGGTAAGAGTGCCGTCGGTTGAAGTAGAAACCATAGTGTTTGATCCCCAAAACGGTCCCCAACCCCAGCCAAATCCCCAACCAGAATTGTATTGATTCACGTTTACATTTTGTTCTGCCTTGGCGTTGATGGATATCAACATTTCGGGCGTTTCGCTTTTGGCAAAGCCTTT
>CALPOS020000102.1 GCA_943325255.2 Sphingobacterium thalpophilum | reverse complement strand
TGGTATGTAAAGTTTTGATTGTATCACTGTGTGACATCCACACTTGCGAATGTTCGTCGACACCTTCAAAGAAAATCTCATCAGCTTTTATAAACGATAAGTTCGCTCGACCGTATTCTCTCGTATTAGATGGAGCTACTTCGCCTCCACTAAAATGAGCTAAATATTGCGCACCATAACAGACGGCAAGCAGTGGTAATTTACCTCTAATTTCTGATAAATCAGGATGAGGTGCATCTTCTCCTCGCACAGAAAAAGGACTCCCGGACAGGATGACTGCTTTGTAACTTGATAAATCGGTTGGAAAATGATGATAAGGAAAAATTTCGCAAAAAATGTTTAATTCGCGAACTCTTCGGGCAATAAGTTGTGTGTATTGCGATCCGAAATCTAAAATAAGTACGTTGTGTTGCATGGACAAAAATACTTTTAAAATTCTAGACTTGAAAATAGAAATTAAAAAATCTATTTTTGAAGTCTAATTCGCTAAGTTCAAACCTTGAAAAACAAAATCTTATGATGAGAACACTATTATTAATTGGGCTTGGCGGCGGAATTGGCAGTATCCTTCGATATCTTACGTCGGTGGTTATTCAAAAATATTATGCAACTGTTTTCCCATTAGCCACTTTGGTAGTGAATATTCTCGGTTGCTTATTGATCGGGATCATCATGGGTTTACTTGAAAAAAATCAAGTGAATGATTCAGCGATGAAATGGTTATTGGCAACTGGATTTTGCGGTGGTTTTACTACTTTTTCTGCGTTTGGCTACGAGAATATTCGATTAATTCAAAATGGGAGTATTTTATTAGCTTTGGTATATATTAGTGCTAGTATTATTCTTGGTTTGGGTTCCGTTTGGCTAGGATTCGTATTGGTCAAATAAATTGGTAACAAGTTGTTAATTTCTTTCTTTTTTGTGAAAAAAATGTAACTTCGCACTCTATGAAAAAAGAGGAGATAGAATCTATAAATCAATTACTAGCCAATCCTAAAAAAATTGCCATTATTCCCCACAGAAGTCCAGATGGAGATGCCATGGGATCGACGTTGGCACTGTATCATTTCCTCTTGAAAGATGGCCATCAACCAGTTGTAATTGCACCTAACGATTTTCCAGAATTTTTAGCTTGGTTGCCTAGCAGTGATCAGGTTTTGATTTATGAAAATGAAAAAGAAAAAACTACTCATATTCTTAATGAATGTGATATTATTTTTACCCTCGATTTTAATGCATTGCATCGAACTGGAGAAATGGAAAAAGTGCTCAGTCAACTGCAAGCGCCTTTCATCATGATTGATCACCATCAAAGTCCTGAAAACTATGCCACTTACACCTATTCGGATACACAATTCGGATCGACTTGCGAAATGATTTACAATTTTATTTCACTTCTCGATAAGAAAAACCAAATAGACAAGACCATAGCGACTTGCATTTATACAGGAATTCTAACCGACTCAGGTTCGTTTCGATTTCCAAAAACGACTGGAACGACGCACCGTATTGTTGCGGATCTCATCGACCTCGGAGTTGAAAACACCAATATACCAACATGGTTGTTTGACAATAATTCCTACAACAGTATTCAGTTGCTAGGTCGCGCTTTACAAAATATGATTGTCATTCCTGAATACAAAACCGCCTATATTGTTCTTTCACAAAAAGAATTAGACGAGTTTAAATATCAAAAAGGAGATACGGAAGGCATCGTTAATTATGGTCTATCAATTAAAGGAATTCATTTGGCCGCTATTTTCATTGAACATAAAGATGAAAACATCATTAAAATATCTTTTCGCTCACAAGGTGATTTTGATGTCAATCAATTTGCGAGGAATCACTTTAGCGGTGGCGGGCATATCAATGCTGCCGGTGGGAAATCTTATGAAAATATGCACGAAACAGTCAGCAAATTCAGAGATTTGCTTTCATCTATAACAATTTGATTTATGAAAAATATCATGCAGCAGCTAGCCATATTGTTGATTGGAGTTTTGATTTTCGCAAGTTGTTCTAAGCAACAAGCTCGAAAACCAATTTCACAATCTTCGGGTTCATTTATGAGAGAATCCGCCGATAGAAACAAAAAATTGATTTCGGGAGAAGAAGCAAAAATCGACTCCATCATCAAAAGCGATCCAAACACAAAATACCTTGCGTCACAAAAAGGCTATTGGTATCGCTATGATAAAAAGAACGAACTTGACACCTTGCGTCCTAAAAAAGGAGACGTGGCTAATTTTAATTACGAAATCAAAGACCTTGATGGGAATGTCATTTATTCTGAAATTGAATTGAGACCACAAGTGTATCACGTCGATAAGGAACAAAAAATTATTATGGGATTAAGACACGGCATCAAACTCATGCGCAAAAACGAAACCGTTACCTTTCTTTTTCCATCGCATATGGGTTACGGATATCACGGGGATGATCGAAGAATTGGACATAATCAACCGCTAATTTGTACCGTGACATTAACCGATTTTAATCCAGAAAATAAAATACAAACAGAATAAATAATAATGATGAAAAAGCACCTCTTTTTTTTATTGACTTTAATCATATTGTCGTCTTGTAAAAACGAACACAGCAATTTGCCAGATGGCTTGTATGCAGAAATTACAACCAATAAAGGAAATATTGTTGTTAAACTAAATCCAGAGAAAGCACCAATAACAGTAGCCAACTTTGTTAGTTTGGCTGAAGGAAAAAATACTTTTGTAAACAGTCAATTTGAAGGAAAACCATTTTATGACGGATTAAAATTTCATCGAGTGATTCAAGAATTTATGATACAAGGCGGTGATCCGTTAGGAAATGGTTCGGGCGATGCTGGTTACTTATTTAAAGACGAGATTTCTGATTTGCAATTTGAAAAAAGTGGTTTATTGGCTATGGCAAATTCAGGTCCGGGAACCAATAGCAGTCAATTTTTCATCACCCATGTTGCAACACCGTGGCTCGATGGCAAACACACCATCTTCGGAGAAGTTGTTGAGAAAGGTATGGAAATAGTAAATGCAATTCAACAAAACGATGATATCGTCAAAATTACGATTATCCGAAACGGCGCTGAAGCAAAGAAATTTGATGCAGTCAAAGTCTTTTCAAATTACTTTTCAAAGGAATTGGAAAATCAGAAAAAACAAGCATTAGTTGACGCCGAAAACAAAAAATTATATGACGCAAAATACACGGCAATCAAAGCGGACAAGGCAATGTATTTTGAGAAGTTAAAGACTTTAGCAAACAAAACTAACTCAGGATTAGCTTATAAAATTATAAAAAAAGGAACTGGCAAGAAACCAAAAAACGGAGATCAGATTTTTATCAATTATGCAGGTTTCCTCGAAAACGGGGAGTTATTTGATTCCTGTTTGGAAGACGTTTCTAAAATTTTTGGTAAATTTGACCAACGACGATCTGATGCTAAACAATACATTCCAATTCCATTTGAAGCGGGTAAAAAAGACGGAATGATTCCAGGTTTTATCGAAGGAATTGAAAAATTGTCTTTTGGAGATAAAGCTGTAATTTTTATCCCATCTGCTTTAGGATATGGTGCACAAGGAGCTGGAGGGGTAATTCCGCCGAATGCCAATATCATTTTTGAAATAGAATTACTGGAGGCCATGCCGAAATAAAGATAATAAAAGGGAATAAACCTGAAAATCCCTGCATAAAGCGAAGTAAGTAAGGAAATTATTAATCTAATTGAAAATGAAAATTAAAATTATCTTGTTATTGTTTGTGGGTATCTTGAGTGGTTATGCTCAAAAAAACACAAAACTTGCAGTGGCTAAAAAGCCTGCAACTGCAACAACAGCGAAAAAAACAGCACCTAAAGCTCAAGCAAATCCTGCTGCAGAAGGATTGTTTGCTGAAATTGAAACCGCAAAAGGCAAAATTGTGATTCGTTTGGAATACCAAAAAACGCCAATTACAGTAGCTAATTTTGTTTCATTAGCGGAAGGGAAAAACACATTCATTACGGATGAAAAGCTAAAGAACAAACCATATTACGACGGATTGAAATTTCACCGTGTGATCAAAGACTTTATGATTCAAGGTGGTGACCCTGCTGGAAATGGTTCTGGTGGATGTGGTTATAGTTTCAAAGATGAAATTGTACCAGAATTCGTTTTTGACAAAGCTGGAATTTTAGCGATGGCCAATTCTGGACCAGCAACTAATAGCAGTCAATTTTTTATTACGCACAAAGATACACCTTGGCTAAACGGTAAACATACCATTTTCGGTTACCTGGTTTCTGGACAAGACGTTGTTAACAATATTGCACAAGATGATGTAATGAATAAAGTGACGATAGTTCGAAAAGGAAAACAAGCCACTGCGTTTGATGCCGTTAAAGTTTTTTCTGATTATTTTGCTAATAAAGGGGAAGACGATAAGAAAATGGCAGCGGCACAAGCGGAAGAGCGTGCAAAACAAGCAGCGTTAGAGGCTGAAGCAAAAAAAGCTTACAACGCACAGTATGCGCCAGTAATGGCTGAAAAGGTAAAATATATGGCAGGAGTTAAAGCCTCTGCGACAAAATCACCAACTGGTCTTGAATATAAAATTACTAAAGCAGGAACTGGTAAAAAACCTGTTGACGGTACCAATATTTACATTCACTACGCGGGTTATTTAGAAGACGGATCTTTGTTTGATAGCAGTTATGAAGAGGTTTGTAAAGCCTACGGTAAATATGATGAAAATCGTGCAAAACAAAATGGCTACAATCCTTTTCCTTTCCAAGCTGGAAAAAAAGACGGTTTGATTCCAGGATTCTTAGAAGGAATTAGCAATTTATCTTTTGGAGAAAAAGCCGTATTATTTATTCCTTCAGCTTTAGGTTATGGAGAAAGAGGCGCAGGAAATGTAATTCCACCAAATTCTAACATCATTTTTGAAGTAGAATTGTTTGAGAGTTTACCAAATGCTCCCGCAGCTACTGAAGAAAAAAAGTAATTGTAAAAAAAATAGAACAACGCAGATTCGCAACCAATGTGAATCTGCGTTTTTTTATGCATTAAACTTCCAGTCGAAGTCTTCTTCGTTTTTAATCACCGCGCCGATTTCAACTTTGATAATTCGAGCAAATTCACTTTGCAAAATCAACCAGTTTTCTTCATTAAAATGATTCTCTGTCAAATCAAAATCTTCTTTTTCCCATGATTTGATCTTATTGACTTCAAGTTGTTTTTTGACCTCTTCGACCGTTTCATTGATAACAACTTTATCATTTATGGTTAGTCTAGGATTAGAACTAATTATATAGCCCAAGCGCAAATCTTCATCATCGTAGAACGTCAAGCGCAATTGCAATTGATTATAGACAAAAATTATATTCTTGTCATCATCTTTAAATTGTTTGTCTGGTTCTCCGTACAACTTTTTTACATCGGCTTGTTTCATCCCAAATAACAATTGATCTATTCCGAATTTTAGTTTGACTTCCATCTTTTAAGATTTTATATATTGTATTTACTTGTAAAGTAAGAGCCTTTATAAATACTTAAAAACACCGTACTCGCTCTCGATGGTAAGTTGTTTCGAGTCAGCGGCCTCTACCCGACCGACGATTTGTGCGTCTACATTAAAAGACTTTGAAATCGCAATAATGTCATCTGCAATGGCTTCTGAAACATACAATTCCATTCTGTGACCGCAATTGAATACTTGATACATTTCCTTCCACTCAGTTTTGGATTGGTCTTGAATCATCTGAAATAAAGGCGGCACTGGAAATAAGTTATCTTTAATGATGTGAAGATTTTCAATGAAATGCAGGATTTTCGTTTGTGCTCCTCCACTGCAATGTACCATACCGTGGATTTCCTTTGAAGTATATTTTTCTAGTATTTTCTTGATGATTGGCGCGTACGTTCTCGTTGGCGAAAGCACGAGTTTACCCGCATCTAAACTACTATTCTCCACCTTATCAAGCAACTGTTTTGTGCCAGAATACACAAGCTCTTTAGACACTAAATCGTCATAACTTTCCGGATATTTTTTCGCCAATTCATGGCTAAAGACATCATGGCGTGCAGAAGTCAATCCATTGCTGCCCATTCCACCATTATAGGTTTTCTCGTACGTCGCTTGGCCGAATGAAGCCAGGCCAACAATAACGTCACCTGATTTAATATTCGCATTGTCAATCACATCTTGGCGTTTCATGCGCGCAGTGACCGTCGAATCCACAATGATGGTTCGCACTAAGTCTCCCACGTCAGCCGTTTCCCCGCCTGTGGAATGAATCGTTACACCGTATGATTGTAATTCAGAGATAAGTTCTTCGGTTCCGTTGATGATAGCCGCGATGACCTCACCTGGAATTCTGTTTTTGTTTCTTCCAATCGTGGAAGACAATAAGATATGATCTGTTGCGCCAACGCACAACAAATCGTCAATATTCATAATCAAAGCGTCTTGTGCGATGCCTTTCCAAACGGATAAATCTCCCGTTTCCTTCCAATACATATACGCCAGAGATGATTTTGTTCCCGCTCCATCGGCATGCATGATTAAGCAATAATCTTCGTCGTTGGTCAAATAGTCGGGGACAATTTTGCAAAAAGCTTTTGGAAATAAACCTTTGTCGATGTTTTGTATGGCTTGATGAACATCTTCTTTTGATGCCGAAACGCCGCGACCTGCGTATCGTTTGGAAGTATCTGAACTCATTCTTTTGTTGTGTTGTTGTAGGGCAAATATACTATTTTGATTGGGGAATTACGACACTAATTCTCTAGAATTAATATCTCAACCCGGCGATTTTCTTCTTCCTCTTGGGATGATTGTTCCGGAATAGGATGCAATGGCTTGCTCGTTCCAAATCCTTTGTAAGACAAACGTTTCCTGCTGATTTTTTGCCCAATAAGATAATTATAAATGGCGCGGGCACGCATCACGGATAACTCGTTGATGTCAAACTGCTTTTGACAGCAAATGTGACCTTGAATTTCTATTTTTAATTTTGGATTGTCTTGTAAAGCACAAAGCAAATCATAAAGCACCGTTTTTGATTTCGGTAAAATTCGCGGCGTCATATTATAGAAATTGATGTTTTTTAGTCGAATTGTGGTACCAACTTTCGCCTTCTTAAACTGCTCGGTCAGCGGAATATCTTCATCAAAATAAGCGTTTGTCTTTGGCTTTTCTATTTTGATTTTATCATAAACAATCAAGACTTTTCGATTTTCAGCTTGCACTTTTGACTGCTCAAAATCTTCGCCGAATCCTTTGATTTCATAGTTTTCGTTGACTTTGATTTGTTTCGACTTCATAAAGTCTAAGACTGTTTGTACGCGATGAAGCGAAAGAGAATCATTATAAGTATTCGTTCCTTTCCAATCGCAAAAACCATAAACTTTAGTTACTTCGATGTCTGGATTATTTCCAATCCATGTTTGCAATTGACTTGTCGCTGATT
>CALPOS020000101.1 GCA_943325255.2 Sphingobacterium thalpophilum | reverse complement strand
GCCACTTCCGGCCATGTGTAAACAACGCCAGGAATTAAATTATAATCGATATGTGGTTTTTGACCTGCGATAATTTCAGCTACCATAGCTCCTTCTTCTTCGGCTTTGTGCGCTAACATGGCACCGCGCACAACATCTCCAATAGCATAAATATTTGGGATGTTGGTTTGCAAGTGATCGTTGACTTCTACCATGCCACGATCCGTAACTTTAACTCCGGCTTTGTCTGCGTTTAATCCGTCGGTGTATGGACGACGGCCTACTGAAACCAAAGCATAATCACCTTCGAGGGAAATCACTTCTCCTTTAGGCGTTTCGGCTTGAACGGTAATGGCTTTTCCTTTACGTTCTACTGATTTCACTTTGTGTGACACATAGAATTTCATGCCCTGTTTTTTCAAGACTTTGGTGAGTTCTTTAGAAAGTGAACTGTCCATTCCTGGAATGATACGATCCATAAATTCAACCACAGAAACTTGAGCACCCAAACGCAAATAAACTTGTCCAAGTTCGATTCCGATGACACCGCCACCAATGATAACGAGGTGTTTCGGAACTTCTTTTAATTTTAAGGCTTCCGTAGAAGTGATGATACGTTCTTTGTCTAGTTTGATGAAAGGCAAATTGGATGGTTTGGAACCCGTGGCAATAATGATATTCTTGCCTTCAATAGTTTCTGAAGTTCCATCGGCTTTGGCAATGGCCACATGGGTTTTGTCTACAAATGAACCCAATCCTTCAAAAACGGTAATTTTATTTTTGTCCATTAAGAATTTAACGCCACCTGAAGTTTGATCCACTACCGCTTGTTTGCGCGCGATCATCTTCTCCAAATTGATTTTGACTTTGCCTGACACTTCAATGCCGTGATCTGCAAAATGCTGTAATTCTTCATAATGGTGTGAAGAGGCTAATAATGCTTTCGATGGAATACAACCTACATTCAAGCAAGTGCCTCCTAAGGTAGAATATTTCTCGATGATGGCAGTTTTGAAACCCAATTGGGCACAACGAATGGCCGACACATATCCGCCTGGACCTGAACCTATAATGACTACGTCAAATGAACTCATAGAATATTGATTAGTGAAGTGACTTTTAAAATTGATGCACAAATTTAAAGTATTTTGTTGTACAAAAAACGGTTGCTATCGCATATTTAACATCTGTAAAACTAAAGTTGAAAAGCAGTCGTATTTTTGACTTCTCCAATCATAAAAGTACTATGTGTGCTGCCAATATGTTGCAAAGTCGTTAGTTTGGTGACCATAAATTCGCGGTATTCTTCCATATTGTCAACACAGATTTTGAGAATATAATCGTAATCGCCGCTGACATGAAAACACTCTAAAACCTCATCGAGTTGCACGACTTGACTTTCGAACGTCGTCAGGAAATCGCGGGAATGTTGCAACAGTTTGATGTGACAAAACACCACAAATCCTTTATTGATTTTATTCCGATTGAGCAAAACCACATATTTGTCGATGATGCCTTCGCGTTCGAGTTTCTTGATACGTTCATACACCGCTGTTACCGATAGATTCAGTTTTAAAGACAGTTCTTTCGTTGTTTTCTTACTGTCGCCTTGGAGGAGTATGAGGAGTTTCTTGTCGATGTTGTCCATGGAGGTTGTGGGTTGTGGGTTGTGGGTTGATGGTTGATGGTTGTTGGAATTTTAAATATTCGGAAAAATTACTAAAATCGCATCTTTAAAAGACAAATAAACTAAAATTTAAACAAAATATAGTTTTAAAATCTAAATAATTGACAATATATTGCTTTAAATATTTATTAATTGTTGTTTTGATAGTGCATTTTTAATCAACAATCAACAGCCCTAGCCCCGATTGTAGTGAAAATCCTTTTTTGTTTTGGCAAAAGCCCCTCGACTGCGCTCGGGGTGACAAAAACAAAAAAGATTGCAGCGAAAAGCGGGAATAGCTCCTAAAAAAAACAATATGAAAGATTTTAATCCAGCAGATCGCATTCAAGATTTGCAATATTTTGGTGAATTTGGTGGCGTAAATCCATCCATTTCGGACAGTTCAACCTATACGTTTCTCTCCGCCAAAACCATGTTCGACACTTTTGAAGGCAACGCGGAAGGTTGCTATTTGTATTCGCGTCACTCCTCGCCTAGTAATCTCTATTTAGATAAAGCGATGGCGGCAATGGAAGGAACGGAAGCGGCGAATGTTTCCGCTTCAGGCATGGGCGCAATTACACCAACCTTATTGCAATTGTGCAGGAATGGCGATCATATCGTGTCGAGCAGAACGATTTACGGCGGTACTTATGCGTTTTTGAAGAACTTCACGCCTCGATTTGGGATTCAAACGTCCTTTGTCGACATTACGAAGTTGGATATTGTTGAAGCGGCCATCACGCCCAGCACCAAAGTTTTGTATTGCGAAACCGTGAGCAATCCGTTGTTGGAAGTTGCGGATATTGCGAGTTTGGCGAAAATTGCGAAAAAGCATCATATCAAACTAGTTGTGGACAATACGTTTTCTCCTTTGTCTGTAGCACCAGCAAAATTGGGTGCTGATATTGTGATTCACAGTTTGACAAAATACATTAATGGCAGCAGCGATACGGTGGGTGGCGTGACTTGTGCCTCGCGGGAGTTCATTAATAGTTTGAAGGATGTGAATAACGGCGCGAGCATGCTTTTGGGTCCAACGATGGACAGTTTGCGTTCGGCTTCCGTAATGAAAAACTTGCGAACCTTGCACATCCGTATGAAGCAACACAGTCACAATGCACAATACTTGGCGGAGCGTTTTGAAAAAGATGGACTGAAAACGGTTTATCCTGGATTGGCGAGTCATCCAAGTCACGAAGTCTATAAAAACATGATCAATCCAGAATATGGTTTTGGCGGGATGATGACGCTTGATGTGGGTAGTTTGGACAAAGCCAACGAATTGATGGAACTCATGCAAGAACGCAACTTGGGGTATTTGGCGGTGAGTTTGGGCTTTTATAAAACCTTATTTAGCGCACCGGGAACGTCAACGTCGAGTGAGATTCCGTTGGAAGAGCAAGCCGAAATGGGATTGACGGATGGCTTGATTCGCTTCTCGATTGGTTTGGATAACGATATTGAAAGAACGTATTTGGCGATGAAGGAATGTATGGTGGAATTGGGGGTTTTGTAAGTAGGAGTTGTCGGTTCTAAATCAAAAATCAACAATCGTTAATCTTCAATCGTTAATCACTGTATTGGAGGAGAAAAGAGATAATAGAAAAGAGACAAGATAAAATAGAAAAGATACTTTTAATTTTAGTTAATTTGTTGCAATCCGTTGAAGAGCATTTTTCAACGGATTTTTTATTTCGAATCCTAAGTGAAACCTATCGAATTCTATTTGGCAAGGTGTTGTTTGTTTTTGATTATTTAACCTTGAAATAAACCGAAATCGTTAGTGTATTGAATATTAATAAGGTAACTTTACGGAGCTAAAACTTCCCATTGTGAAAAAACTGTACTTTTTCTTGTCGCTTTTATGTGCTACTTCGCTGTCTTTTGGGCAGATTGTGAACATTCCTGATGCGAATTTCAAAAGTCGATTAGTAAGCACCAACTGTGCGCAACTGACCAGTCCAGCTTGGCCAACAGACGTCGACACCAACAATGATGGTGAAATTCAAGTGAGTGAAGCCGCTAATGTGTTGAAGTTGGATGTTTCTACGAATGAATTCAATACGGTTGGAAATATCATTTCCTTAGACGGGCTAGCTAGTTTTACCAATTTGAGCGAACTCAATTGCAAAGGAAATGCTATTGCGAATCTCGATCTTTCTCCTTTTCCCAATCTTGTCAAGTTAGAATGTAGTTATAACCAATTGACGAACTTAGATGTAAGTAGTTTGGTTAACTTATTGGACTTGCGATGCAGTAAAAATCAATTAACACAATTGAATGTTACTGGATTGACTAACCTCAAACTAATCTTTTGCATTTATAACCAATTAACGAAGGTGAATCTTGCGGGACTTACCGCATTAGAGAATTTTCAGTGCGATGCCAATCAAATTTCAAATCTCACTTTGGGAAATAATACGGCCTTGGTATTGTTGTCTGTTTCAGACAATTTATTAACTACAATAGATTTGCAGTCTTCTCCCAACCTATATATACTTTGGGCAGGAAATAATGCCATTACGACTTTGAATTTGAATGGCTTAAATAGTTTGGATTCTATGGATGTTAATTCAAATGCATTAACAACCATCGACGCAAGTCAAGCACCGCTCCTCAATCGGTTGAATTGTAATGGCAATCCTAATTTGACTTCCATTAATGTTCGTAATAATTATGTGTCATTTGGAGACCCAGATTTATTAGATTTTCCGTTCCGATTTGACGATTTACCGAATATAGCTAGCATCTGCATGGACGATGGAGAACAAAATTATCTGCTGGCAACACTTTATAATTCTAATCTAGGCGTGCAGATTTTCGGAGATCCAAATTGTGATATTCCATTAGAAATTGACACCAATAGCACGAGTGATTTTGATTTGAAAAATGCGGTGGTTTTATATCCGAATCCAGCGACAAATATGGTAAACATCAATGTTGATTTTGGAGTAAATTTGCACTCTGTTTCCATCTATAATACGTTAGGGCAATTGTTCAAAACAATTATCACTAACGAAATAAATACTTCTTTAGCTTTTGACTTAACAGAATTAAATGCTGGATCGTATTTTATGGAAATTAATTCCAATCAAGGAAAAACAACGAAGAAGTTTGTAAAACTGTAAATGTGATGATCACGAAAAAAGGGTGCTTTTCAACATTATTTATCTGTATTTCCGTTTGGTCTTTCGGGCAGATTGTGAACATTCCGGATGCAAATTTCAAGAATAAGTTACTATCATCTTCAACTTTAATAGCTACAGCACAGGCCGTTGATGGCCAAAATATAGCTATTGATGCCAATTCAGATAGTGAAATTAGCACCTCAGAAGCATTAGCGGTTTATTATTTGGATGTTCATTCTTCTTCGATTGATAATCTCATGGGAATTGAGGCTTTCACAAACTTAAAGAGTCTTTTGTGTTATCAAAACAACTTAACCGTTCTGCCAGTAGCCGATTTAGTAAATTTATATGCCATAGACTGTCGCTTCAATACGCTAAGCGACTTGTCGGCGCTGGAAAATCTTACACTGCTATACGATCTAACAATTGACAACAATCCGGTCACGACCATAAACTTACAAAATCTGCACAACCTTTGGAGACTTCAATGTTCACGTACTTTACTCAGTGAAATCAATTTGTGTGGAACGGCTGTTAGCTTTTTTTGGTGCGAAGACTGTCTAAACCTTCAAACTGCTTCGGTGAAAAACAATGTTATTTCCCCACAATTGCGATCTACTTTGGAGGCAACACCTCCAGGAATACCTGTTTTTAATTTTGGAAATACACCTTTACTATCTAATATCTGCTATGATGAAGGTGAATTAAATGCCGTGCAGAATTCAGGTATTATTGCAGCCAATGTTTCACTGACTAATGATTGCGAAGCCCTTTGTACGTTGCTAGATTCTGAAATTTTTACTACTGACAATACTTTTGAATTAACTCCAAATCCTGTGGAATCACTGCTAACTATCACTTTTAATAATTTGACGGCTGTGAGTTCAATAATCATATACAACACGTTGGGACAAATAGTCAAGTCATTTGACGTTAAAGGCAATACCAGCATCGATGCAGCGCAATTAAAAACCGGAACGTATTTTATAGAAATTAATACCAATAACGGAAAAACGACTAAGAAGTTTGTAAAACTTTAAAAAACAAAAAAGGCTGTAGCTTCAAATGCCTAATTGATTAGCATTTATTTGTCAAGTACGCCAATCTCGTGATTTAAAAATCGACTGATGCAAACTGACACAGTTACGCTATGCTATGGGTAAAAACAATTTAGTAAAAAACTAGCCATGAGTTTTAGCAAGTGGTAACAGCAATTGTCTTTGCCGTCAAGTATTAGGGATTTTTATTGCTATCTGCCCTACTACATCTTTTAAGAAATGATCGATTTAAAAGTTACTTACTGTTACAATCACCGAGTGTTTGACCAATAGTATAGCCCTCAATTAATAAAGGTAAAGTATCAGATGCTATCTCAAAAAACGGCAATTCACCAGCTGCTATTTTTTGATCTAACTCCGTTTTTGGTTCAAATTGATTGGCGACATCCAGATAGGTTCCATTCATTAAATGTTTGAACTCATGCTGAAATATTACTGCTGCAAACCCCTCTAATCTACCAGTTTGAATATCGCCTATTTGATTTTTACATTGATATTCAATCCATTCATAAGTGGCTACATTGCCTCTGTTTTTATCTTTGGCACTGAGGCATCCGTGCCAAAAATTCTTTCTGTTTTCGGATACTTTGGTGATTATTGGATTGATAAATACTTGTTTTTTAACTGGCCCCAAAACGTCATATCTAGGATTATCAGCTTTAGCTTCGATAATAAAAATTTGCAATCTTTTCCCCACTTGATTTGCTGCAATTCCAACCCCAGCATTTTTGACCATAACTGTGTACATACTAT
Source organism: Sphingobacterium thalpophilum (assembly GCA_943325255.2). Lineage (GTDB taxonomy): Bacteria > Bacteroidota > Bacteroidia > Flavobacteriales > Flavobacteriaceae > Flavobacterium. The sequence continues at coordinate 876 of CALPOS020000101.1, read as the reverse complement.
CCATCAAATCATTAATTTCAATCGAATTAAACTCTTCTGGCTCAATTTTTCTTGGTGGCAAATACAAAGCGTTTTGGTCTCTTCCTTTTTTATCTGCAGGTACATGTTGAACTACTTCAAATCCTTTTTTCGGAATGTTAAGTGTAAATGATTCATCCATTTTGTCGCATTTTGTTTGGCACATTGTAGCAATTAATGTAAAAATGATTAAAGCGTCTCGCATCATAATTTCTGGCTTTCTTAAAGTGGTTTATCTCGTGATTAGTATGTTGAACGGTCATTTATCCCAATTCAAATGATGTGATACCATATATATTATCGAGATCTACTTTTGGAGCGGCACCATAGTACATTCTAGCGCACTCAAAAACATATTTTCCGTTATATTCTTTTACTAAGTTAACCGCATTCTGATTTACTGTTGGAATGTCAAGAAATACCGAATCATTTGAATCCATGCTGAGACATGACTTAAATAATTCTTCTGCAATTATGGTATTGTCCGCAAAAAGAGGTCCTATTTTATACCCAGTTTCTGCTTTTCTTACTACTGCATATCCGAGAATTTTATTGTCTTCCGTATATTTTATGGCTTTACTTTCGGGCATTTGCAACCAGTTCTTTAAAAAAATGGCTCTTTGGAAACCAAAATAGAAGTTGTCATAGGCAATTATCTTTTCAAAATCTTCCTTATTTATTTGAGAAACATTGGTAGAAAATGGAATTGTCATGCTGCTGAATTCATATCTTTCATCTCTAAAAGCAATATTGAATCCACCTTTACCATAAAAGGATTGCATCTCAAGAACGCCATCCATGCCAATTGATGCATTGGAATTGAGCTTACTGATTAGAAGATCTCTTCGTAAGTACCAT
>CALPOS020000100.1 GCA_943325255.2 Sphingobacterium thalpophilum | reverse complement strand
TAAATTGTAAGACTGTAGGATCATTAGAAATAAATATCTTACAATCTTAAAGTCCTAAAGTCTTAAAATCTAATAGTCTAAAAATCTAATAGTCTAAAAATCTATTATATCTTTGCGCCTCCGCGTCTTTGCGCGCCAAAAACCTTTCCTTAACTTTGAGCCTTCGTGCCTTTGTGGCAAACTGACAACACACAACAGACAACCCATCAATGACAACACAAGAACTCACCCAGCAAATCCACCTCAAGAAATCCTTTCTCTGCATTGGCCTCGATGTCGATTTGACCAAAATTCCACCGCATTTACTGCAACTCGAAGATCCTATTTTCGAATTCAACAAAGCGATTATCGATGCCACGAATGATTTGTGTGTTTCCTATAAACCCAACACCGCTTTTTATGAAGCTTATGGTCTTAAAGGCTGGCAATCGCTGGAAAAAACCATCAAGTATATCAACGAAAAATATCCGGAAATCTTCACCATTGCTGACGCCAAGCGCGGTGATATTGGAAATACCTCTAGCATGTACGCCAAGGCTTTTTTAGAAGATCTCAATTTTGATTCGGTGACCGTTGCGCCCTATATGGGCAAAGATTCCGTTGAACCTTTTCTCGCTTTCGAAAACAAGCACACCATTTTGTTGGCATTAACCTCCAATAAAGGTGCCTTCGATTTTCAGACTTTGGAAACAAACGGAAATCCTTTATACAAAAACGTTTTGGCAACGTCAAGATCCTGGAAAAATGCACACAACTTAATGTATGTGGTAGGAGCAACCAAAGCTGAGTACTTTGCCGAAATCCGAAAAATTGTTCCCGATAGTTTCTTATTGGTTCCTGGGGTGGGCGCGCAAGGCGGCAATTTACAAGACGTTTGTCGATACGGAATGAATAATACTATAGGATTGTTAATCAACTCTTCACGTGCTATTATTTACGCTTCTAGTAGAGAAAATTTTGCAGCAATGGCTAGGGAAGAAGCACTGAAAATTCAAAGTGAAATGGAGGAAATATTAAAAGAAGTTGCCAATACAAATTTCACGAATTAAAAAACTTTGTGCCTTTGCGTCTTTGCGAGCCAAATTAATCTTAAAATCTTTGCGAACCTTGCTTTACCCTTCGCACCCTTTGCGGTAAAAAAATGAAAACAATTACTGACCAACTCGGTTTCCAACATACCTTCGAAACTTCCCCAAAGAGAATTGTATCCTTAGTTCCATCACAAACCGAATTGCTATATGAGTTGGGTTTAGAGGAGCAAATCGTCGGCATCACGAAATTCTGCGTACATCCATTCCATTTCAAATCAACTAAGAAAATTGTTGGTGGTACAAAGCAAGTAAATTTCGATAAAATCGCTGCATTGCACCCCGATGTCATCATTTGTAACAAAGAAGAGAATACACTGGAAATGGTGGAAGAACTGAGGAAAATTTGTCCAGTTTGGGTTACGGACATTCGAACCATTGCAGACAATTTTCAGATGATTACTGATTTTGGATTGCTTTTCAATTGCCGCACAGAAGCCCAAAAATGGTATGACAAGTTGCGATTTGCATTGATGGATTTCCAAACATTCGTTAAAGAAAAACCCATTCAAAAAGCCGCTTATTTTATTTGGAAAAATCCATATATGGTCGCTGGTTCGGACAATTATATCAATGAAATATTGAAGATGAATCACTTTCAGAACATCTACGAAAACCTGGGACGATATCCCGAAGTTGAAATTAAGAAAATCAGACTCGAAGGCGATCCCGATATTGTTTTCCTTTCTTCAGAACCTTATCCGTTCAAAGAAGAAGATGCTTTTGAAATCGGTCGATTTACACATCATGCCAAAACAGTTTTTGTCGATGGCGAAATGTTCAGTTGGTATGGCAGTCGATTGCTGAAGGCGTTTGCTTATTTCAAAACTTTGCATAGTAAGCTATAGTCTTACAGTCCAAAATCCCAAATCTTTCTCTACATTTACAAAAAAATAAAGTTGATCAACTACACCATATATCCAAATAAATCAAGCGACCAGTGGGTGACTTTTGTCCATGGCGCGGGCGGTAGTTCTTCTATTTGGTTTAAGCAAATTCGAGATTTTCAAAAGCACTTCAATGTATTATTATTAGATCTTCGCGGTCACGGCAATTCGCAGCCGACACTAAAAGAGGCATTTCAAAAGAAATATACATTTTCGGCTTTGGCCAATGATATTTTAGAAGTTTTGGATCATCTTAAGATTGAAAAATCACATTTTGTTGGCATTTCGCTCGGCACCATTTTGATTCGACAATTGGCGGAAATGTATCCCAACCGAGTACAAAGTATGATCTTAGGCGGTGCCATTCTTAAAATGAACTTCCGCTCGCAAATCCTAATGCGATTGGGAAATGTCTTTAAGTACGTCGTGCCTTATTTGGTCTTGTACCGCTTTTTCGCTTTCGTCATTATGCCAAAAAAAAGTCACAAACAATCGCGATTGCTTTTTATTAATGAAGCGAAGAAATTGTATCAAAAAGAGTTTATCAAATGGTTTAAACTCACTGCTGAAATCAATCCGGTTTTGCGCTGGTTTCGCCAAGTAGAACTCAATATACCAACACTTTACGTCATGGGGAATGAGGATTATATGTTTTTACCGTCAGTACGAAAAGTGGTTGAAAAGCATTATAAATCTTCTCAGTTGTGCGTCATCGAGCAATGTGGTCACGTGGTGAATGTAGAACAACCCGCGATCTTTAATCAAAATGTGATTTCTTTCCTTCAGAAAATTGCATAAAAAAAAGCCACGCATATGAGTACGTGGCTTCTTATAAACTAACTCTAAACCAAAATAATAAAAACCTTTTATTATGATACAAATGTCAACTTTCTAAGGTTGTCATCTAGTTAACACTATGTTATTTGTTTGTTGAACTTGTGTTAAGATTTGAAGAAATGTTTAATTGTTTAATCGTGTATTCGTTGGTTCGATTAAACGATTAAACGATTAAACGAATCAACGATTAAACGAATCAACGATTAAACTAATAAACAATTACTTCTTATCCTGCATTGCAAAAACTTTCTTTAAAGTCTCGCTGGTTCTCGAATTGAAATTGGTTCTAATGTTTTTCTCTTCCACGGCAATCATTTTAAAAACGCCGTCCATAGCTTTGTTGGTGACGTAATCCGTAAGATCAGGATTGACTTTCGACACCAATGGAATTGAATTGTATTTCTTGATAATAGTTGACCAAATCTTGTCAGCTCCAACTTTTCCAATCGATTTCTGAATTACGGGACTAAATTTCACATACAAGGCTGATGAAGTAGAACCTTTTAGATAGTCTGTTGCGGCAACTTCATTTCCCATCAAAATAGATTTGGCATCTGAAAAGGACATGCTCGTAATCGCGTTCACAAAAATAGGAGTGGACTCCTTTACCGCATCTTCTGCAGCACGATTCAGCGATTTGATGCCGTCGTTGGCCAATTTACTCATCCCCATTTTTCGCAAAGTTCTATCTACTTTTTGCAATTCATCCGGCAAGATAATTTTGACTAATTCGTTTTTGTAAAATCCATCAACAGCAGTTAATTTGGAAACTTGTTTGCTCACGCCATTTTGCAATGCTTCTTTCAATCCACCAGCAATATCTACAGTTCCATTTTGTGAAGTTACTTTCGTAATTTCATCTTTTGCCTTATTCAAGACATCTTGCCATTGCGCAAAACTCACGCTCGGAACGAACATTAAAATAAAAAGTACTTTTTTCATAATTATAATTTTTTGCGACACTTAGCAAATAACATACCGCTAAAGATATTAAGAAAAAATTACGGTACGATTGTTATAAACCATCGTTTTTCTTTCCGCATGCAACTTAATCGCTCGAGCCAAAACAATACGTTCCAAATCTCTGCCTTTCATGATAAAATCTTCAATCGAATGACTGTGCAAAACCCGCGTGATATCTTGCTCTATAATCGGTCCTTCATCCAATTCCTCTGTCACATAATGGCTGGTGGCGCCAATGATTTTCACGCCGCGCTTAAATGCTGAATGATAAGGTTTGGCACCAGGAAAAGCGGGCAAAAACGAATGATGAATATTGATGATTCTATTCTTATACATCGAAATCAAATTGGGCGTGATGATTTGCATATAACGCGCTAAGACGATAAAGTCAATGTTGAAATCCTGAAGGATTGCAATTTGCTGCGCTTCGCCTTGTTCTTTGATTTCTTTCGTGAATGGCACATGACGAAACGGAATCTCAAATTTATCCGCAATTGGCTTCAAATCGATGTGATTACTCAAAATCAACGGAATTTCAAGTGGCAATTCACCTGTGCTATAACGCCCCAAAATGTCATACAAACAATGGTCGTATTTCGACACAAACAACGCCATCCGCGGCTTTTGATCCGTGGTGTGCATTTCCCACGACATCTTAAATCGATCCGCCAAATTAATTTGAAAATCGTTTCGAATCATCTCCAAACTCCAACTTTCGTTCATCATGTCACATTCCAATCGCATAAAAAACACGTCTTGATCGGCATCAACATGTTGGTCGAGATACACAATATTCCCGTCAATGCTCGCAATATAATTCGTCACGGCAGCAATAATTCCTTTTTGATCTTCGCAGTGAATGAGTATGGTTATTTTTTTCATTTCTTTTTTTTAGAAGCTAATCCTGCTGTCCGCTCTATCTTTTTTGTTTTGTCACCCCGAGCTCAGTCGAGGGGCATTGCTTGAACAAAAAAGGATGCCGCTTCCATCAGGGCTAGGGCATTTCGTTGTATTATAGCGTCAAATCTAAAATTAATTTACTCAAAATCATTGGTCTATTATATTTTTATGTTTTATCGTATTTAATAGGCAATTTTTTGAAAATTCTGTAAATTGCACGCTTCTTAAAGACATAAAACTAAAAATGGAACAAGTTCTACCGTATCTCCCAAAAAATAAAGTCCGAATTGTAACTGCCGCTTCTCTTTTTGATGGTCATGATGCTGCGATTAACATCATGCGTCGCATTATTCAATCAACTGGCGTGGAAGTCATTCACTTAGGCCACGACCGCAGTGTCGAAGAAGTAGTCAATACTGCCATTCAAGAAGATGCAAATGCTATTGCGATGACTTCCTATCAAGGCGGTCACAACGAATATTTCAAATACATGTATGATTTGCTTCATGAAAAAGGAGCAGGGCATATTAAAATATTTGGCGGCGGCGGTGGCGTTATTCTTCCAAGCGAGATTGCAGAGTTGCATGAATACGGCATAACCAAAATTTATTCGCCAGACGATGGAAGAGCTATGGGATTGCAAGGTATGATCAACGACTTGGTTCAAAAATCGGATTATGCGATTGGAGATCAACTCAATGGTGAACTGCAACACATCGAAGAAAAAAATCCAACAGCCATTGCTCGTTTGATATCAGCTGCAGAAAACTTCCCGGAGATTGCTAAGCCCGTTTTCGATTCGATTCACCAACAAAATGAAACTTCGAAAATTCCAGTTTTGGGAATTACAGGAACTGGTGGCGCGGGAAAATCGTCTTTGGTAGATGAACTGGTGCGTCGATTCTTAATTGATTTTCCAGAGAAAACTATTGGATTAATTTCAGTAGATCCATCCAAACGTAAAACTGGAGGTGCTTTACTTGGAGATCGAATTCGAATGAATGCCATCAACAATCCTAGAGTTTACATGCGTTCGTTGGCAACAAGACAGTCTAATTTGGCTTTGTCAAAATACGTTGCCGAAGCAATCCAAGTGCTGAAAGCAGCCAAGTACGATATCATCATACTCGAGACTTCTGGAATCGGTCAATCAGACACTGAAATCATGGATCATTCTGATGTTTCGCTATATGTGATGACACCTGAATTTGGAGCCGCAACCCAATTAGAAAAAATCGACATGCTTGATTTTGCTGATTTGGTAGCTTTAAATAAATTCGACAAACGCGGTGCTTTAGATGCTATTCGTGATGTCAAGAAACAATACCAACGCAATCACAATTTATGGGATGAAAATCCAGATAGCATGCCCGTTTTCGGTACCATCGCGTCACAGTTTAATGATCCCGGAATGAACACGCTCTACAAAGCCATCATGGATAAAATTGTAGAGAAAACGCAATCTGATTTGAAATCGACTTTTCAAATTACGCGTGAAATGAGCGAAAAGATTTTTGTCATCCCACCACACAGAACCCGCTATCTATCTGAGATTGCAGAAAACAACAGAAAGTACGATGACATTGCTTTAAGTCAAGAGCAAGTCGCACAGAAATTATACGGAATTTTCAAAACAATCGAAAGTGTTGGTGGTGTAATTCCAACATTAACCAAAGCGGGAATAGACGAATCAATCGTCAATGCATCCAAAGGCGATGCTTCATTTTTGAGTTTGTTGCTTAAGGAATTCGACCGCGTCAAAATGGATTTAGATCCCTACAATTGGGAAATCATTTTGACTTGGGATGAGAAAGTCAATAAATACAAGAACCCAATTTATTCCTTTAAAGTTCGAGATAAAGAAATCAAGATTGCAACCCATACAGAATCGCTTTCCCATTCTCAAATTCCAAAAGTAGCGCTGCCTAAGTATCAAGCTTGGGGAGATATTTTACGTTGGTGTTTGCAAGAAAATGTTCCTGGAGAATTTCCATTTACGGCTGGTTTGTATCCATTCAAACGAGAAGGAGAAGATCCATCAAGAATGTTCGCAGGTGAAGGTGGACCGGAACGTACCAACAAGCGTTTTCATTACGTTAGTGCTGGATTGCCTGCCAAACGTTTGTCGACCGCGTTTGATAGCGTGACGTTATACGGAAATGATCCGCATATTCGCCCTGATATTTATGGAAAAATCGGAAATGCCGGCGTTTCTATTTGTTGTTTGGATGATGCAAAGAAATTGTATTCTGGTTTCGATTTGGTGCATGCCATGACTTCTGTTAGTATGACGATTAACGGGCCAGCGCCGATGTTGCTTGGTTTCTTTATGAATGCAGCCATCGATCAGCAATGTGAATTGTATATTAAAGCCAATAATTTAGAAACGGAAGTTGCGGAAAAGATCAACGAAATCTATAAATCGAAAGGCACTATTCGACCAAAATACCAAGGTGATTTGCCAGAAGGAAACAACGGATTGGGGTTGATGTTGCTAGGAGTTACAGGAGATCAAGTACTTCCTATAGCGGTTTATAATGAAATTAAAATCAAAACGTTAGTACAAGTTCGCGGAACTGTTCAAGCGGATATTTTGAAAGAAGATCAAGCACAAAACACTTGTATATTCTCGACCGAATTTGCCTTGCGATTGATGGGCGACGTGCAAGAATATTTTATCAAAAACAACGTCAGAAACTTCTATTCGGTTTCTATTTCAGGTTATCATATTGCCGAAGCGGGAGCTAATCCGATTACACAGTTGGCCTTTACACTTTCTAATGGATTTACTTACGTTGAGTATTATTTAAGTCGTGGCATGAATATCAACGACTTTGGTCCGAATTTGTCTTTCTTTTTCTCCAACGGAATTGATCCAGAAT
>CALPOS020000099.1 GCA_943325255.2 Sphingobacterium thalpophilum | reverse complement strand
ATGACTTCGTAATTGAAAACATCGGAATGGAAACTTCGTCCGTGGTTGCGCAAGTCGATCATGTGCACTTCGTAACCCAAAGTAGCATATTGCGTGCCGAGGGTTTTCCAGTTGTCGGACATGCCGAGGAATCCGTGGAGAATGAGCAGTGGTTTTGCTGCGCCAGTTCGGGCTATACCCTCGTGTGCCGAAGCTTCTATTTTGGAGTATAATGTCATTGGTTGTGGGTTGTGGGTTGTAAGTTGTGGGTTGTATGTTCGCGTGAGGGATTATCTCATTGGTTTATATTCTTTATTTGTATTCGATGAATTTCATTTGCAGTGGAAATCCTTTTTTGTTTAATAAAAAGCCCCTCGACTGCGATCGGGATGACAAACAAAAAAGATTGCAACGAATTGCTTCGCCAGTTCGGCATTCGCCTCGGGTGCCCTACCCTTGCGGTCACGCCCAATTATTTTAATTTATTCAAATACATATTGACCACATTATCGAGTCCGAGGTAAAGCGATTCGCAAATCAGTGCATGTCCGATTGAAACTTCGAGTAGGCCAGGAATATTTTGTTTAAAAAACTGAATGTTGTCAAGGCTTAGATCGTGCCCTGCGTTGATTCCGAGTCCCAATTCGTTGGCTAATTCAGCCGCTTTGACATAAGGTTCGATGCCGTTTTTATTTCCTAAACCAAACTCGTGCGCAAAACTTTCGGTGTACAGTTCAATGCGATCTGTTCCTGTTGCTTTGGCGCCCTCGATCATCTTTAGAACCGGGTCGACGAAGATGGAAGTTCGGATATGGTGTCGTTGGAATTCTTGGATGACTTCTTTGAGATACGATTGGTTCTCGATGGTATTCCAGCCCGCACTCGAAGTAATAGCGCCAATGGCATCGGGCACTAACGTTACTTGCGTCGGTTTGGTTTCGAGGACTAAATCGATGAAATTGTGTTGTGGATTCCCTTCGATATTGAATTCGGTGTAAACGATTGGCTTGAGATCACGGGCATCTTGATATCGAATATGTCGTTCGTCTGGTCGCGGATGAATTGTGATACCTTGTGCTCCGAACTGCTGGATGTCTTTGGCAACTTGCAGTAGGTTGGGAACATTTCCGCCACGAGCATTACGCAAAGTGGCTATTTTGTTGATGTTTACGCTTAACTTTGTCATGATGTAAATTGTTGGGACAAAAATACAAAGTTAATGTAGGTCGTATTGCATAAATTTGATTATTTTGCATCGAGTAATAGCAAGAAAAACATGACTGAAATTAAAGACTATATCAATAGCGATTTTAAAGCGATTAACAGCACGGATACCGTAGTTGAAGTACAAGATTTTTTCCATGAGTTGACCTTTTCGCATTTTCCTGTCTTGGACGAGGGTGTTTATATGGGCTGTATTGCTTTGGATGATGTTGATACTTTTGATGCTGACAAAAAGATAAGCGATTATCGGTACACGCTTGAGCCTTTTTTTGCTAAAAACACAATGATGTGGCTGGATGTATTAGAGGTTTTTGCGAAGAATCATTCGAATGTAGTTCCGGTTTTGGACGCGAACAATTTGTATGTTGGTTATTATGAATTGGATGACATTATTAAGTTTTTCCATGAAACCCCATTTTTGAAAGAGCCGGGCGGCATTATTGTCGTACAGAAACCGATTATCGATTATTCGATGAGTCAAATTGCGCAAATTGTGGAGAGTAATAACGGCAGATTATTAGGCCTGTTTGTTTCTGAGGCAACATCAGATTTGGTTCAAATTACGATCAAGATTAGTTTGGGGGCGATGAATGATATCATTCAGACCTTTAGACGATACAATTACGAAATAATTTCCGAACATCAGGAAGATGCTTACATCACCAATTTGAAAGAGCGTTCTGATTATTTGGATAAATACCTTAATATGTAAATGTTCATCGTTAAACCTTTTAAGCGTTGATTTGAATAACGATTAAGCGACTAAACGATTAAACTATTAAACAACCCGCTATGAAAGTCGCCATCTACGGACAATATTACCAAAACAGCACGGAGCCCATTATCAAGGATATTTTTGTCTTTTTTAATAGAAATTCTGTTGAAATGGTGATTGAGTCCGAATTCTTGGCCATGTTATATGACAAGAAGATCATTGAGAAACAATACCAAACTTTTAGTTCACATACGGAACTGGATTCTAGTTTTGATATGCTGATTAGTATTGGTGGAGACGGGACGATGTTGCGAGCGGCCACTTTAGTGCGTGATTCAGGAATTCCGCTTCTAGGCGTAAATGCTGGTCGATTGGGATTTTTGGCGTCGGTTCAAAAAGAGAATATTGCCAATTTCTTGCAACTGGTTATTGAAGAAAAATACACGATTTCCCCGCGAAGTTTATTGTCTTTACAATGCATTCCTGAAAACGAAGATATTCAAGAACTTAATTTTGCACTGAATGAAATATCAGTGAGCAGGAAAGATACAACTTCGATGATTACGATTGAAACCGATTTGAACGATGAATATCTAAATTCTTATTGGGCAGATGGGTTAATCATTGCCACGCCAACTGGATCAACGGGATATTCTTTAAGTTGTGGCGGACCAATCTTAACGCCAGATGTATCTAGTTTTGTCATCACTCCTATTGCGCCGCATAATTTGAACGCACGGCCATTGGTCATCCCCGACTCAACTGAAATTCGATTGAGAGTTTCCGGAAGAGAAGATTTTTACTTGGTTTCTCTCGATTCTCGAATTGCATCTGTTCGGAATGAATCTATCCTCACAATAAAGAAAACTCCCTACAAAATCAATATGGTTGAGATTATGGGGGAGACGTTTTTGAAAACACTTCGCAATAAATTATTGTGGGGTGAGGACAAAAGAAATTAAACACTCCTCTTTTTGAACACTATATCTCTAAAATTAGCGTTTACTTTTGCTAATGGTTGACAAATTTTTGATTGTTTTTAACTGTTTTATTTTAAATTACGAGAAAACCAAATTTGATGTTAAACAAGACTTCATAATTATTATATTTGCACGCTATTTTTGAATTAATGAAGAGAATTGTATTTGCGTTTATTTTCCTTTTAATTGCACCGTTATCAGAGGCACAAATTCATGAAATTGGAGTGTTTGTGGGCGGCAGCAACTTTATCGGTGATATAGGGCCAACTGATTATATTTCTCCCAAAAAACCTGCTTTTGGATTATTGTATAAATGGAACAGAAGTCCAAGGCATACATGGCGGTTTTCCTACATGCAATCTAGATTAAGTTCCTATGATGCAGATTCCGATATGACATCAAGAGTTGAACGAGATTTTCGATTTAAGAATGACATTAAAGAGTTTTGTGCGGGATTGGAATTTGATTTTTTTGAATTTGATTTGCACGATTCTAATCCACAGTTTACTCCGTACGTTTTTACCGGATTGAGTTATTTGCGATATGATAGTTTATATATTAAAGACGGTCAATACAAAACTGATGCATCGCGAGGTACAATAGCAGTACCGATGATTGTCGGAGTCAAAGGGCGGGTATTTGAAAACTTTGTGATCGGCTTTGAAGTAGGCGCAAGAAATTCATTTGCGGATGACATTGACGGAAGTAAACCAAGGAGTTCAAAATATAGCGATTTAAAATTTGGCAACTTGACAAGTAAAGATTGGTACGTTTTTACCGGTTTTACTTTGACATACACATTTGGCGATAAACCTTGTTTTTGTTCTGAGTAATATGGAAAAATTATTAGATAAGATAAATAAAGACCAACTTCCAAAGCATGTCGCTATTATTATGGATGGAAATGGACGTTGGGCGAAACAACAAGGCTTAATGAGAACTGTTGGGCATGAAAACGGTTCCAAATCTGTTCGCGTTGTCGTGGAAACCTGCGCCAAATTAGGGATTGAGAATCTTACGTTATATGCTTTTTCTACAGAAAACTGGAATAGACCAAAAATCGAGGTGGCTATTTTAATGAAATTACTCATTAATTCGCTTAAAAGTGAAGTCAAAAGTTTAATTGAAAATGATATTAAACTCCTAACGATAGGCAATATTGAAAGACTGCCAAAATCTGCACGTAAGAAACTTCTCGAAGTTAAAGAAAAAACTGCGAGCAACAAACGAATGACATTGACAATTGCTCTGAGTTACGGTTCGCGGGAAGAAATTATTCATGCCATAAAAAATATTTCTAGTAAAGTTAAAAATAATGTAATTTCAATAGATAGTATTGACGAATCGATTATTAATCAACATCTTTACACGCGAAATTTGCCAGATGTTGATTTATTAATTCGCACAAGTGGAGAGCATAGAATTAGTAATTTCTTACTATGGCAAATTGCCTACGCCGAATTATTAATTACGCAAGTTTTATGGCCAGATTTCGGGGAAGTTGATTTATACGAAGCGATAATAAGTTATCAAAATAGAGAAAGAAGGTTTGGAAAAACAAGTGAACAAATTAAATAAGTTTTTAGTGTCATATAAAGGATTAAGATTAGCCGTTCTCGTATCGCTTTTTTGCTGGATTTCTCAAACAAATGCTCAAGATAGGATTCCTTTTGATCAAGGAGTAAAATATATTTTGGCTAATGTAGATGTTACTGGAAAAATAAGTTTCAACAAACAAACTGTCGTAACATTCGCCGGTTTAGAAAAGGGCCAAGAAATTACAATCCCAGGCGAGGAAATTAGTAACGCAATCAAGAAATTAGGTAAATTAGGCTTGTTTAGCGAGATTGATTTTTTTGTTACAAAAACAGTTGGGGACAGTTTATTTCTTGAACTCAACATTATTGAGTTGCCAAAACTAAGTGACGTTAAGTTCGCGGGCGTCAAGAAGAAAAAAACCGAAGAACTTATAAAAGAAAATGGACTCACCAAAGGAAAAATTGTCAACGAAAATCTGATAACGACCACCAAAAATTATATTGAAAACAAATTTAAAAAAGATGGATTTTACAATACAAAAGTAACAATCCGAACTATTCCAGATACTACATCTGGAAATGAGGTTAAGATGTTTGTCAATGTTTTTAAGGGAAACAAGATAAAAGTCAAGGAAATTTCCTTTACTGGCAACGAAAAGTTTTCAGACAATAAACTTAGGAAAGCGATGAAAAATACGAAAGAAAAAAATCCGATTCGTATTTTCAAGGCTTCAAAATATATTAAGGACAAGTACAAGGAGGATTTGACAAAAATCATCAGTAAGTATAAAGAAAATGGTTATCGAGATGCTAGAGTAGTTTCTGATACTGTGGCGTTTGATAAGAACAAGAAAGACTTGTCAATAAAAATAAACATTGAAGAAGGGCGCAAGTACTATTTTGGAAATATTAAGTTCTTAGGTAATACGATTTATACAGATAATGGATTACGAAACATACTTGGAATAAAAAAAGGAGATGTCTATAATGGTGTTTTACTAGAAAAAAGAATTGCTGATAAATCAAAACCGGATGGAGAAGATATTACAAATTTGTATCAAAATAACGGTTATTTGTTTTCCAATATTAATGCGGTAGAAGTAAAGACCAGCAATGACACCATCGATTTTGAAATTCGTATTGTGGAAGGTCCACTTGCCTATTTTAATAATATTACGGTTATAGGTAACGACAAGACAAATGATAAAGTAATTTATCGAGAATTGCGAACTAAACCGGGTCAAAAATACAGTAAGGAAGAATTAGTTCGTACCATCAGAGAAATTGGTCAACTGGGCTATTTTGATCCAGAAGCCATCGAACCAATTTTTAAGAATGTTGATGCTGGGGCCGGTACTGTTGACATTGAATACAAACTTGTCGAAAAAGGATCAAGTCAAATTGAACTGCAAGGCGGTTATGGTGGCGGTGGCTTTATTGGTACTTTAGGGCTTTCCTTTAATAACTTTTCAGCAAGAAATATTTTCAAAAAAGATGCTTACAGACCATTGCCAATGGGCGACGGACAGAAAGTTGCGCTACGGTTCCAAGCCAGTTCATTTTTTCAAACGTATAGCCTTTCGTTTACGGAACCGTGGTTTGGAGGAAAAAAACCAATTCAATTTAGTAGCTCACTGGCATATAGTAAACAGTTCGCAAATACAGGTATTGGTGTAGATAAAAACAGAAATTTTAATATTATTTCAGCCAATGTTGGCTTAGCGCGAAGACTTAACTTCCCAGACGACTTTTTTGTTTTATCACAGTCTCTTAGTTTTCAATTTTATGATTTAAACAATTATAATATTGGCTTATTTACATTTGGTGACGGAACTTCCAGAAACCTTGCTTATACAATCGGACTAAGCAGAAATAATAAAGGAATAAACCCGATTTTCCCAATGTATGGCTCTGAATTCAGTATTTCAGGGAAGTTTACCATTCCATATTCATTATTTGATAATGTGGATTACGCTAATTTAGGAAATCTCGAAGAATATAAAAGACAGAACGAAGGCACAACGCAAATACCAAATGCGAATGGACAAGGATTCATTAACCCAGGAGATTACATTGATGCCAATGGAAACAAAGTAGAAACATACCAAGAAGCCGCTGCAGACGTTAGCAAAGTAGATCAAAAAAGATTTAATTGGTTGGAGTACTACAAAATTAAGTTCAAAGCAGATTGGTTTACAAAAATTTATGGCAAATTGGTTCTAAGAACTTTAAGCGAATTTGGATATCTTGGCGCCTATAACAATAACCGAGGAATTGTTCCGTTTGAACGTTTCTTTGTGGGAGGAGATGGACTTGCAAATTTTGCACAAGACGGAAGAGAAATTGTACAGTTACGTGGTTATCCCAATAACTCTTTGTCTTCGAATAATGGAGGTCCCATCTACAACAAATTTTCTTTAGAAATGAGGTTTCCAGTTACTTTAAAAGCTGCAGCCTCTATTTATATACTTGGATTTGTTGAAGGAGGAAATGCGTATGACACCTTCAATACGTACAACCCATTTCAACTGAAGCGATCTGCCGGTGCGGGACTTCGAATTTTTATGCCTGCCTTTGGTTTGCTTGGAATAGATTTTGGCTATGGATTTGATCCGTTAACTGGACAGACAACAGCAAATGGAATGGAAACACATTTTATTATTGGTCAGCAATTTTAAAATTAACTATATTTGGCGTGGAATTTTCTAACGAAATTTAAAAAGTATGAAAAAACATATTGTATTACTGTTGCTTTTGATACCTGCTTTTACATTGGTTCATGGGCAATCTAGAGGAGTTAAGATAGGTTACATCGATATGGAATACATACTTCAAAATGTACCAGATTATAACGAGGCAAAAAATCAATTAGAGCAAAAAGCTCAAAAGTGGAAGCAAGAAATTGAAGCTAAGAAAAATGAAATTTCTAGATTAAAAGATCTTTTGGCCACAGAAAGAGTGCTCCTGACCAAGGAGCTATTAGAAGAGCGAGAAGAAGAAATTGTATTTCAAGAAAAAGAACTATTAGATTACCAAGAGAAGAGATTTGGACCAAAAGGTGATTTAACAATACAAAAAGCTGTTTTGGCACAACCAGTTCAAGACCAAGTTTTTAATGCCGCTCAAGACATCGCAGAAGCAAAAAAATATGATTTTATATT
>CALPOS020000098.1 GCA_943325255.2 Sphingobacterium thalpophilum | reverse complement strand
CATTTAGTTCAGTCATTGGCACCATTTGCACCGCTTGATTTACTTCGATGTTTTTGGTTTCATTGCTTAACTCAAAAAGAATTTTGTTTTCATCTACTTCTTCGACAGGTTTTGATATCGGTAAGTCAAAAGAGAAAGTCACTTGCTCTTCTTTTACCTCAGTAGCATCAATTACTTTAATTTCGGCAATTTCAGAAACAACAGGTTTTGAAACTTCAAATTCGATTGGCTTTTCTGGCGAAACGATTTCAAAGGTAACGTCTAAATTTTTGATAAATTCAGAAATGACAATCAGTTCATTTTCATTCAATTCCGGCTGACTCACTTCTGCAACAGGCACTTCGTCGTCGATCAATTCAAAAACGATTTTCTCGTCTGTAGTCGGTTTTTCAATTTCTAAATCAATGTGAAACGATGGAATTGCTTTATTGCTTAAATCATGCTCTAATTTATGTTCACTATCTAAAGAATGGATAATTTTCTTTGGCTCTGTATTGACAATTTCGTTTTGTTGTTCAACGTTAAAACCAGTAGCAATAATAGTTACTGCAATCGAATCGCCTAGCGTATCATCTTCACCAACTCCCATAATGATGTTGGCGTTAAAGCCCGCTTCTGTTTGGATATGATCGTTGATTTCTCCGATTTCATCAATTGTAATTTCGTTAGATCCAGAAACGATAAGCAACAATACGTTTTTGGCTCCTGTTATTTTGTTGTCATTTAAAAGCGGTGAATCTAAAGCGGCAATAATCGCTTCTTTTGCACGATTGTCTCCAATAGCAGTAGCTGAACCCATGATGGCTGTGCCGCTATTTGACAAGACTGTTTTTGCGTCCTTTAAATCGATATTTTGAGTGTAGTGGTGCGTTATAACTTCAGCGATTCCGCGAGAGGCGGTCGCTAAAACTTCATCCGCTTTAGAGAAACCTGCTTTGAAACCTAGGTTCCCATAAACTTCTCTCAGTTTGTTGTTGTTGATCACGATTAAAGAATCGACTTGCTTACGCAATTTCTCAACTCCTAACAACGCTTGATCGGAACGAACTTTTCCTTCAAACTGGAATGGAATGGTTACGATACCTACAGTCAAAATGTCTCTTTCTTTTGCCAATTGCGCGATAACTGGAGCAGCACCTGTTCCTGTTCCTCCGCCCATACCAGCAGTAATGAAGACCATTTTGGTATTGGTATCTAACATTTTTTCGATCTCAGCAATACTTTCAATAGCTGACTGTTGCCCCACTTCTGGATTGGCACCAGCGCCTAATCCTTCTGTAAGATGCATTCCCAATTGAATTTTATTAGGAACAGAACTATTTTGTAAAGCTTGAGCATCAGTGTTGCAAACGATAAAATCTACGCCTTTGATGCCTTGCTTAAACATGTGATTGATGGCATTACTTCCGCCGCCACCGACTCCAATTACTTTAATTACATTGGATTGATTTTTTGGTAAATCAAACGAAATGTTTCCAAAATCTGAGTTGCTTGTCATAATTTTTGGTTTTTGATATTCTTATTTTATTATTTGAGGCGTAAACCTTATTCTGCGTTATCTAAAAATTCTTTAATCTTATCGACGTATTTATCAAAAAAGGAACGTCTAATTTTGGTTTCAGTTGATTCTGCCTTGACTGACGAGACTTCTACTTCAACCTTCACTTCTTCTTTTACTTTTTCAAAAACTGGCGCTTCTGCCGGCTTCGGAATATCGAAAGGTTCAAAAGTTCTTTCTTGCTTGAACGTTACTTTCTCTGGCACCACAGTCGTTTCAAACCGCACCGCACTTTGAGTTTTGTTTTCGATGCTATTCATTACCAATCCAACCGCTGTTGCGTACAATGGACTAGAGATTTCTTCATCTGAATTTCCCGCTAAGTGCTCGTTTGGATATCCGATTCTGGTATCCATTCCGGTGATATATTCCACCAACTGCTTGATGTGTTTTAAATTAGCACCACCACCAGTCAATACAATTCCAGCAATTAATTTCTTACGCGGATCTTCGTGTCCGTATGCTTTGATTTCAGCAAAAACTTGTTCAATAATTTCAACGACACGTGCGTGAATTATTTTCGACAAATTCTTTAATGAAATTTCTTTTGGCTCCCGTCCTCTTAATCCAGGAATTGAAACAATTTCGTTATCTTTATTTTCTCCTGGCCAAGCTGACCCAAATTTGATTTTCAATAATTCTGCTTGCTTTTCGATAATCGAGCAACCTTCTTTGATGTCCTCAGTAATTACATTTCCTCCGAATGGAATAACCGCAGTATGTCTGATAATTCCATCTTTAAAAATAGCTAAATCGGTAGTTCCACCACCAATATCAATCAATGCAACACCCGCTTCTTTCTCTTCTTGACTTAAAACAGCATCTGCAGAAGCCAATGGTTCTAGGGTTAAACCAGACAATTCAATTCCGGAACTTTGAATACATCTTCCTACATTTCTGATAGAAGAAGCTTGACCAACAACCACATGGAAACTGCTTTCCAATCGACCGCCGTACATTCCAATCGGTTCTTTGATGTCTGATTGACCGTCAATCTTAAATTCTTGTGGCAAAACATGAATAATCTCTTCACCAGGAAGCATCGCTAATTTGTGTACTTGATTGATGAGCAAATCGATATCTTTCCCTCCGATTACTTCTTCTGCATTGCTTCGGCTGATATAGTCACTATGTTGAATGCTGCGAATATGTTGACCTGCAATGCCCACCACAACATCTTTAATCTTGTATCCAGAATTGGTTTCTGCTTCAAGAATTGCTTGTTGAATAGAATGGATTGTTTGTGTAATATTGTTTACTACACCACGAGCAACGCCAAGACTTTTGGATTTTCCTACACCCAAAATCTCCAACTTACCGTATTCGTTTTTCTTTCCGATCATTGCCACAATTTTGGTGGTTCCGATGTCAAGTCCTACTGCGATATTCTCTTTTTCCATATTCTATTATTTAGTGCAAACTACTTGTTGCGTAAATGTCAGATTAATCCTTTTATAACGAGATAATGTACTATCGACGCTTGTTTTTTGATAAAACGCTTTATAGTTTTGAAACTTGCGTTCTATATTGATTGCTTTACCAAACAGAATTTCATAATTGAAATTTCTATTCTGCATTTTTACGCTTCCAACCGGCGAGATTTGAATTCCGATGATGTTTTTTTTCAAAAAATCATCCAGCCAAATGAATCGCAACAATTTGTTGAAATCGTCTTTATTTATTTTGTTAATATCCCCCGAAATTATTGGAACTCTTGCTGTAAATTCATCCGACAAAGGCATTATATTTCCTTGATAGTCAATATAAAAAGAGCTTTCATCGTTGAACACTCTTGCGATTGGTGTTTTTTGTTTTACCATCGCTTTTAATACCCCATCTATGCTAACAAAAACCTCAGATTTTTCAATCATTGGGTTCGAATTGATAGACTTCTCCAATTGGTTCAAATCTAATTTATCTTTACGTATGCTTTGCGCGTCGGTTTTATTTTCTATTAACAATTTATTAACCGTTTCCTGTTTGAGATATGGACTAGAATTGTCAACAAAAACCACTTCCGATTTCACCAATTTTCGCCTCTCATTTCTGATTGAAGTGAAGGAATACAAAAACACCATCAATGCGAACATAAGTATTAATCGAATATTTGACCATTTGAACCAACTCATGACAAGACTTCTTTAATAGGTTTTACTAATTCTCCAATATCACCTGCTCCGATGGTGACAATCACTTTTGCTTCACTTAATTTTATCGCAGTTATTAACTCCGTTTTTGACACCAATTTGACGTTTGGATTGGTCATTCTAGAAAGCAACCATAGAGATGTTATGCCTTCCATTGGTAACTCTCTAGCGGGATAAATATCGAGCAGCAGGATTTCATCGAAAGCAGATAAACTTTCCGCAAAACCATCTACGAAATCTTTGGTTCTGCTAAACAAATGCGGTTGAAAAATCGCCAGTACTTTTCGATTCGGATAGAGCTCGCGAACTGCTTGATGTACCGCATTAATTTCCGTGGGATGATGCGCGTAATCATCTATAAACACCAAGTCGTCTGTTTTGATTTGAAACGAAAATCGACGTCGAATTCCTCTAAAAGATGCCAATGCTCTTCGTATATCGTCGTTAGCAATTCCGTACGTTTTAGCCATTGCCAATGCCATCAACGCATTGGTCAAATTATGCTTTCCTGGTAAACTAAACCTAAGATCTTTAATGATTTCCGTTGGCGTTTGAACATCAAATAAATATTCACTATTTTCAATTCCAACATGAAATGCTTTGAAACTTGCTTCTTCGTTTACTGCGACCTCAATTCCCTCTAAGCGAAGTCCTTTCGCGATAAACAATTTGCTTTTGTCTTCGACTTTATCGGCAAATTCTCGGAAAGATGCTTCAATTGATTCCTTATCACCATAAATATCTAAATGATCCGCATCGGTAGAGGTGACACAAGCGATATTGGGATGCAGGTGTAAAAACGAACGATCAAACTCATCTGCTTCAACAACAGTTACTGTTTTTCCGTTTCCGATTAGATTAGAATCATAGTTTTCGACAATTCCACCGATAAAGGAAGTCACATCAACACCACTTTGAAACAAAATATGTCCAAGAATGCTTGACGTTGTGGTCTTGCCATGCGTTCCCGCTACGGCAAAACAAAACGTATCTTTCGTAATGATTCCCAGCACTTCTGCTCTTTTCTTGATTTGATAATCGCGTTCTATAAAGTAATTCCATTCGGAATGATGACTCGGAATCGCCGGCGTGATAATGACCAAAGTATTCTCTTGGTAAAAATCTGTTGGGATTTTTTCGATGGCGTCTTCAAAATGAATCTCAATGCCACTAACCGCCAACTCTTTGGTTAGTTCGGTTTCGGTTTTGTCATAGCCAGACACCTTCTTGCCTAAAGTTTTGAAATACCGTGCTAAGGCGCTCATTCCGATGCCTCCGATACCGATAAAATAGACATTATGTATTTGGTTTAGATTCATTTCAATTATTTGCTCGCAAAGACGCAAAGGCGCAAAGCGAAGTATTTGTTCTTACTTAATTAACCTAATAATTTCCTCAACGATATCATTTGTTGCATTGGGTTTCGCCAATGTCTTGATGTTAGCCGAAAGCTCTTTTTGTAAGTTTTCATCGATTAACAAATTATTGAAAACCGTTTCAAATCTTTCCTCAAGTTCATTTTCTTTTAATAGGATTGCGCCATTCTTCTCGACAATGGCTTGCGCATTCTTCGTTTGATGATCTTCTGCAACATTGGGCGATGGAATAAAAATCACTGGCTTTCCTACCAAACACAATTCAGATACAGAGGATGCTCCAGCACGTGAAATCACAAAGTCTGCTGCCGCATACACCAAATCCATTTTGTCAATAAATGCTACCACTTGAACGTTTTCTCGATTATTAAATTGTTGGTATTCTTCGATATAAAACTTACCACATTGCCAAATGACTTGGACATTTTTTGATGTAAAAAAGTCGAGTTCTTTTGCAATGAGCTGATTGATTCTTCTGGCGCCTAGGCTTCCACCTAGAACCAACAGCGTTTTCTTTTCCGGGTTTAATTTAAAATAGGAAATCGCTTCGTTTCTCTTACTATTAATGGCAATTAGATCTTGACGCACTGGATTTCCCGTCAGTTTAATTTTTTCTTTCGGAAAAAAGCGATCGAGATTTTCATACGCTACACAAATCGAATTGGCTTTTTTGCTTAATAATTTATTGGTGATCCCTGGATAAGAATTTTGTTCTTGAATCACCGTTGGAATTCCGGCGCTATTTGCCATTTGCAACAACGGTCCACTAGCAAATCCTCCAGTTCCAATCACTACATTCGGTTTAAATTGTTTGATGATGGCTCTTGATTTTGCTAAACTACTCACCAATTTGAAAGGAAACATCGCATTGTCAATCGTTAACTTTCTTTGTAAACCTGCAATCCAAAGCCCTTTGATATCGTAACCTGCTTGAGGCACTTTTTGCATTTCCATTTTATCTTGCGCACCGACGAATAGGAATTCTGCGTCGGGAAACCTCGACTTCAATTCATTAGCAATAGCGATGGCTGGGTAGATGTGTCCACCGGTTCCGCCGCCGCTTAATATGAATTTTAGTTTTGTCATTTCTTTAGTTGCTGAGGCGCTGAGTGCCTGAGTTTCTGAGTTTATTTTTTGCCGAGAACTGCGTTCATTGGATTGGTTTTATCTTCAATGGAATAACTTTCTGCTTTCTCGTTGGCTTCTATTTCTTTTAATGCTGCTTCCGCTTTTTCTTCCCGTTCGATTTGAGCGTCGATCATGCGTTTGAGCGTGGCTTCACGTTGTTCTTTTTCGGTGAGTTCGGCAGCAATTTCTTCTTCTTTTTTTGTGACACCAATGATAATTCCTAGTGCGATGCAAGTCATCCAAATGGAGCTTCCACCGCTACTGATTAGTGGCAAGGTTTGTCCTGTTACGGGTAATAACTCGACCGCAACGGCCATATTAATTAATGCCTGAAAGACAATTGGAAATCCGAGTCCGACGACGACTAATTTTCCGAACAACGAATTGGCTTTATGCGCCGCTACAATGAATCTGAAAAACAAAAGTAAATACAAACCCAAAATGGTTAGTCCGCCAATCAAGCCGTATTCTTCGACGATAATGGCGTAGATAAAATCGGATGAGGATTGTGGCAAGAAGTTTTTCTGAACACTTTTTCCTGGACCTAAACCTTGAATTCCGCCAGAAGCAATGGCAATTTTAGCTTTTTCTATTTGATAATCATCTTCATCGGGTTTGTCGGTGGTGAAATTCTCGAATCGACTTTCCCATGTTTTAACGCGGCTAAAGAAAGAAGCGTCTGGAAAAACTTTACTAACCAATATGAAAAAGGTCAATGCTAAAATTCCCGCGCCTATAATAACGCCGATGTACTTTAGTGGATATTGCCCAATAAAAGCAAGCATCAATACCATGGAGAACATCAATGCTGCGGTAGAGAAATTGGCGGGTAGGATAAACATTAAAGTCGTAAAAACCGGCAACCACAATTCCCACAAGGAATTTTTTAGCGTAATGGGAGTTTCTCTTTTTTTCGATAAATATCTAGCCACGAAAATCATCAAGACTATAAAGGCGAGCGTCGAGGTTTGAAAGGTGATTCCGATGAAAGGCACTTGAATCCATCGACTAGCATTGGCTCCAGCGATAACGGTTCCTTTTACTAAAGTATATCCCAAGAGCAACCAAACCACAGGCAAAGCCACAATGGAAATCGCTCTAAAATAATGATAAGGTACTTTATGAATCCAGTAAATAATCATAAATCCGATGCAGATGTGTGCGAAATGTTTGACCAGATAACCCAAAGTATTTCCGGTACCGTGACCCATATAAGCCAAGTTGCTACTGGCACTAAAAACTGGCATAAACGAAAACAAGGCTAATAAGGCCACGAATGTCCAGATTACTTTGTCTCCTTTTAGGTTTTTGATGAGTTGCAACATTGAATTATGAATTACGAATTATGAATTACGAATTATGAATTACGAATTAAAAAGCAAATTCTTCCTTTCTTTACAAACCCTAGCCCTGATAGAGCCGATATCCTCGCAACGCAGTGGAGAGATAAAGGCGAAAGCAGGTTCCCGGCTTCTAATCCTTCGCCT
>CALPOS020000097.1 GCA_943325255.2 Sphingobacterium thalpophilum | reverse complement strand
TGTAAAACTTTACACCACTTAAAATGCAAATCAAATTGAAGTATTTTGGTTTAGTAGCCGATCATACCAAAAAGAAAGACGAAGTGGTTTTCTTTGAAGGTAATTCGATAACTTTGTTGGAAGTCCAAACGAGATTGCACGAAAACTATCCTGAATTGACAAAAACGACATATTCCTTTGCAATCAATCAAAAGTTAATTCAAGGAATTACTTTAGTAAATAATCTGGACGAAATTGCATTACTGCCACCTTTTGCGGGAGGATAAATTAATTATGAATCGCTATCAACGTCAAATCGCACTATCAGAAATTGGAATTACAGGTCAACAAAAATTGACTGATGCGAAAGTATTGGTGGTTGGCGCTGGCGGATTGGGATGTCCAGTTTTACAGAACTTGGCGGCAGCTGGCGTGGGTACTATTGGTGTTGTTGACGGAGATTTGGTGGAAGAATCCAATTTGAACCGTCAATTTTTATATCGTAATTCCGATTGCGGGAAAAGCAAAGCTTCGGCGGCGGCGGCGAGTGTCATTAACCAGAATCCAAACATAAAGGTCATTCCGTTCACCAGCGATTTCAATCGCAACAATTCTTTTGAAATAGTCGATGGATTTCAAATTATCGTCGATTGTACGGATAATTTACCAACAAGATATCTAATCAATGACGTGGCTTTGGCCAAAGGAATGCCGATGGTCTATGCGTCGATTCATCAGTTCGAAGGCCAGTTGTCGGTTTTCAATTATCAAAACGGACCAACCTACCGTTGTCTGTTTCCAGAAAAAGCAAATCTCGACAGTATTTCTTGCGATGACGCAGGCGTTCTAGGAGTTATTCCCAATCTATTAGGTGTAATGCAAGCGAATGAAGTGCTGAAAATTATACTTGGAATTGGAGCAGTTTTGAGTGGAAAATTGTGGTTGTATGACGGATTGCAAGCGTCATCGCAGACGATTTCCATAAAGAAAAACGCGCTGGAAATTCAACATGGACTCCAAATTGGCTTAGCGCTCCGAAAACAAACGCAGCCTAAAGAAGTTAATGCTATGGACGCAGATGCTTTTCTTTCCGCCATCGAAAACACAGAAAATGTTATCATCGATCTTCGAGAAGATTTCGAAGAACCAGAGTTAAATCTGCCAAACATTCAAAAAGTTCCTATCGATCAATTGGAAAAATACTTGGAAAAGGTCGATAAAAACCAGAAAATAATTTTACTTTGTCAATACGGAAACAAAAGTCAATTGGCTGCAAATTACATCCTAAAATTGGGGTTTAAACATGTGAGTCACTTGCAAAAAGGCATTACAGCTTTAGAGCAAACGAATCTATCCCAATCCTAAAATGAGTACAGAAAAAGTCAAAAAATCGTCTTTTATTCAAGGTCCAATTTCGTCCATTTTTATTGGCGAATCGATTGCGAAACACCAAAGTAAAACTAAGATTGGAGCGCACAATATTTTTTTGGGACAAGTTCGCGCTGATGAAATAGAAGGTAAGCAAGTTGTCGCGATTGATTATTCTGCCTACGAGGAAATGGCGGAGCAAAGTTTCTATGAGATTCGTGAAAGTGCTTTTGCTCAATTTGAATTATCTTGCTTGCATCTCTATCACAGTCTAGGAGAAGTAAAAACCGGAGAGATTTGTTTGTTTGTATTTGTTTCCGCGCCCAGACGAAAAGTAGTTTATGAAGCTTTAGAATTTTTAGTCGAAGCCATCAAAGAAAAAGCACCGATTTTTGGAAAAGAAATATTCGAAGACGCATCATACACCTGGAAAAAAAACATGTAAATGGTTGATATCACTCATAAAATAAGTACACTCAGAACCGCCACGGCGCAAGCGATTGTCAACGTTGGCTCGCCAGAAACGATACAAGCGGTTTTGAATAAAACAGTTCCCAAAGGTGATGTGTTAGAAGTGGCACGCACAGCTGGTTTGTTTGCGGTGAAAAACACGTCAAGTGTCATTCCAGATTGTCATCCGATGCCGATTGAGTTTACTGGAATTCAATTCGAATGTTTGCCAAATGCCATTCAAATCGAAGTTACGGTAAAGACGATATACAAAACTGGCGTTGAGGTGGAAGCCATGCATGGTGCATCGATTGTTGCTTTGACTATATATGACATGTTGAAACCCATCGATAAGCAAGTCGAAATTGCTACCATAAAATTACTACATAAAAAAGGCGGTAAATCTGATTTTGCGGATTACCAAGATTTGAATCTTTCTATCGCAGTTGTCGTTTGCTCGGATAGCGTCGCTGCTGGTACTAAAGAAGATTCCTCTGGAAAAATCATCGTTTCAAAATTAGAAAAACTCGGAATGACCATTGCCGATTATCTTGTGATTCCAGATGGCGTTGCAGGTATTCAAGAAAAAATACACCACTACTGCAAGCAAAAAACGGATGTCGTAATACTAACTGGCGGCACTGGTTTATCGCATAAAGATGTAACTCCAGAAGCAATTCTTCCTCTGCTAGAAAGAAGAATTCCCGGAATTGAAGAAGCGATTCGTTCCTACGGGCAAGAGCGCACGCCGTATGCGATGTTGTCGAGAAGTGTCGCTGGATTTAAAGGCGATACGTTAATTTTAGCTTTGCCAGGTTCGACTTCTGGCGCTGGGGAATCTATCGATGCGGTGTTTCCATCGGTGTTGCATATGTTTAAACTACTCAACGGCTACAACCATGGACAATAAATCGCAAGAATTGCAAGATGATTTCGGTCGATTTCACAATTACTTGCGGATTTCGATTATCGAACATTGCAATTTGCGATGCACCTATTGTATGCCAGAAGAAGGCATTGCCTCGACGCCGAAAGCGCATTTGATGACCGCGGATGAAATTTTGGAAATTGCGAAAACTTTTGTCGATTTGGGCGTGACTAAAATTCGCTTAACCGGCGGTGAACCTTTAGTTCGGAAAGATGCGAAGGATATTATTTTGCGATTGGGAAAATTGGGCGTGCATTTGACTTTGACTACCAACGGAATTTTAGTTCCAGATTTTATAGCCACCTTTCATGAGGCTGGCATCAAGACAATCAACATTAGTATCGACAGTTTAGTAAAGGAAAAATTCAACCAAATTACACGACGAAGTTATTTTGATACTGTTTTTGAGAATATTGAATTGTTGTTGACTGAGGGATTTCAAGTCAAACTCAATGTCGTTTTAATCAAAGGTTTTAATGATAATGAAATTGTCGATTTTATTGCCTTAACCAAACACAAAAATATTCAAATTCGCTTTATTGAATTTATGCCTTTCAATGGAAATCAGTGGGATAAATCGAAGTTGGTGAGTTATTCAGAAATTTTGGAAATGCTCAAAATCAACTTTAATCACCACGAAATTGAACGACTAATCGACTCACCAAATGATACCGCCAAGAATTATAAAATCAAATCTTATCAAGGCAGTTTTGCGATTATAAGTTCCGTGACCAATCCGTTTTGCAGTACATGTAATCGGATTCGCTTGACTGCCGATGGTAAATTGAAAAACTGTCTGTTTTCTAATTCAGAAACTTCTTTATTAGAAACGTTGCGTTCGGGACAGTCGATTTTGCCTTTGATTCAACAAAATATATTGTTCAAAAAAGCAGTTCGTGCTGGAATGGACGACGATTTGAAATTCCAAAATCCAGCATTGTTTTCTCAAAACAGAAGCATGATTGCGATTGGTGGATAAATTCTTTCCCGATATTTTTTAACCTTTGCGCCTCTGCGTCTTTGCGAGAAATAAACAAATTGGCTCGCAAAGACGCAAAGGCGCAAAGAGCTCAAGTTGCATATTGTAATTATAATAGGTCAAGACTTGTGTTTTTTTGATTTAACTCTATATTTGTATGGCTTACGAAACCGATATAGTTCTAAAAACGAAACCTTGCAACCAAGAAAAATATACAGTCATAAAGTTTGGGTTGAAAATAAACTGCAACCCGCGACTATCTCTTTTCAAGATGGAGTCATCACTGCCATTCATTTCGAAAAATTAACCGACGCTGAAGACTTTTCAAATTCAGTCATTATGCCAGGCGTAATTGATGTTCATGTGCATATCAATGAACCGGGAAGAACCGAATGGGAAGGATTTGACACAGGAACGCAAGCCGCCGCCGCTGGAGGAACTACCACTATTATCGACATGCCGTTGAACGCTAGTCCAGTGACGACATCTATCGAAGCATTACAACAAAAGTTAGATTCGACCAAAGGAAAAATGCACGTCAATGTGGGATTTTACGCTGGATTAATTCCAGGAAATGCCTCACATTTAGAAGCCATGATGCAAGCTGGCGTCCTTGGTGTGAAGTGTTTTTTGACACATTCTGGCATCGATGAATTTCCGAATGTCACCGAACAAGATTTAGATGAAGCGATGCCCATCATTGCAAAATATAATATTCCATTATTAGCCCATTGCGAGCTATACGACACGGAAATCGATTGTGATTTTGAAAATAATCCGACTAGCTATAAACATTATCTGGCGAGTCGACCCAAAAAATGGGAGAATGATGCGATTGCCTTGATGATTCGCATGTGTCGTAAGCATCATTGTCCGGTGCATATTGTGCATGTGGCGTCAGACGAAGCTTTGGCTCAAATTGAAGAGGCGAAGAAAGAAGGATTGCCGATTACGGCGGAAACATGCACACAGTATTTATATTTCAATGCCGAGGGAATACCTGATGCAAGCACGATTTATAAATGCGCGCCACCCATCCGAGATAAAGCCAATAATAACAATTTAAAGAAGGCTTTTCTTTCTGGAGTTCTCGATTTTATCACGACCGATCATTCGCCTGCGCCGCCAGCCATCAAAGAAATGGAGTCGGGCAATTTGAAAAAGGCGTGGGGTGGAATCGCTGGCATTCAGTTTTTGCTGACTGGTTCATGGACTGCTTTACAAGACATTATGACTTTAGAACAGTTTATTCCGTTGGTGACTTCAAAACCTGCGGCGTTTCTGAAATCAAAAGCAAAAGGAACAATAGCCGTTAATTATGATGCGGATTTCGTCATTTGGAATCCAGAGCAAACCCAAACCGTTACCGAAGACGACATCTTATTCAGATATAAAATAAGTCCCTATATTGCGCAAACCCTCAGCGGCGTTGTGGTAGAAACAATAGTGCATGGCGACAGCGTTTATAAAAACAAATCATTATACCAGAAAAATAAAGGACAATGGCTTTTGAAAAAGTAAAAGAAATCATCAAGGAATCACCTGCATTTACACAATTGACTGACTTGGCTGCTGAGCGATTGGGCGGAAAAGTCTTATATGCCACTGATGATTTTTTCGCAGAAAAAGAAAACTTAATCGCACCAACAAGAGGAATCTTCATCACCGATAAATACACCGACCGCGGCAAATGGATGGATGGTTGGGAAAGCCGACGAAAACGAACACCAGGGCATGATTGGGCGATTATTCAATTGGCCACTTCTGGAAAAATCACCGGATTTGATATCGATACGAATTTCTTTTTGGGCAATCATCCGCCACAGGCATCTATCGAAGCCATCAATATCTCTAATGCGGATGGAATTACCGATTGGGAAAGTTTAGCATGGAAAGAAATCTTGCCTAAATCGCATTTGGATGCGGGTTCACAGAATTTCTACGAATGTGAAAGCAACGAAATATACACGCATCTTCGTTTACACATTTACCCTGACGGCGGTGTAGCAAGGTTCCGTGTTTATGGTGAAGTTTTTAAAAATTGGGATGCCGTTTCTACCGATCATGTTTTTGATTTGGCGGCTGCCATTAATGGTGGTCAAGCCATTGCCTGCAACGATATGTTTTTTAGTGCGATGAGCAATCTCATCATGCCGAATCGTGGCGCCAATATGGGCGACGGTTGGGAAACCAAAAGAAATCGAACGCCGAACAACCGCGATTGGGTGATTTTAAAATTAGCACATCCGGGCGTTGTAGAAAGCATTTTGGTTGATACCTGTCATTTCAAAGGCAATTATCCCGACAGTTGTTCGATTGAAGCTTGTGTTTCAGAAACCGATGATGTTGTCAATGCGACGCACTGGCAAACGCTACTGCCACAACAAAAATTGAGCGCGGATCACGAACATCACTATCAGAAAGAAGTCAATGCCGTAGGGACCATTACGCACTTGCGATTGAATATTTTTCCTGATGGTGGCGTGAGTCGATTACGAATATTTGGTAAAATCAGCAAATAGTGACCATCAACTTATTCATATTGATTGTTTTATACGTCGTCTATTTCGGTATCCTGATTCTGTTGGGTTATTTGTCGTACAAAATGCCGAAATTTTTGAAAAACAAATCCGCGGCTTCTGAGGCGAATAATGAGGAAATAGAAGTTAGCAGTCTCAATTATATGTATACCGGAATGCTCTTGGCGATTGTCGGCATACTGGTAAATACCTACATTATAGTGCAAGGCACACCTTTGGAAAGTCACATGATGGAATGGCTGAACATTGTCATTAGATTGATGCACATTACGTTTGGAATTGCCTGGATTGGAGCTTCATTTTATTTTGTATTCCTCGAAAACGCTTTGAATAGAACGGAAGAGGTGAGAGATGAATTGGCCGGTAATCTTTGGGCGGTGCATGGCGGTGGATTTTACTATTTAGAGAAGTACAAAGTCGCTCCGAAGTCGATTCCCAAGCATTTGCATTGGTTTAAATACGAAGCTTATTTTACTTGGCTTTCGGGTTTTTGTCTGCTGTTTGTGGTGTATTATTTCAACGCATCCGCTTTATTAATTGACAAAAACGTCTTGGATATTTCGATTACGCAAGGCATTTTGATTGGTGTGAGTTCATTTGCCATCGCGTGGATTATTTACGATGCGATGTGCAAATCTCGACTGATTAAAAATCAATTGCTGTTTGCTATTGTAGGGTTTGCTATTCTGATTGCGTTCGCCTGGTTTTATTGCCATGTATTTAGTGCTCGTGCCGCATACATCCACTTTGGGGCAATGATTGGCGGCATTATGGTGGCGAATGTTTTCTTCGTTATTATACCAGGGCAAAAGGAAATGGTGCGTTGTGCTAAATTGGGCATTCCATTAGACCCGAGTTTGGGCAAGAAAGCTTTAGCGCGGTCGCTGCACAACAATTATTTTACGCTTCCGGTTTTGTTTGTGATGGTGAGTAATCATTTTCCATCAACCTTTGGTTATGAATATCCTTGGTTGATTTTGGGAGTGATTTCCTTGGGCGCAGCAGGAGTGAAGCACTATTTGAATTTAAAGGAAAAGAAAGATTTAAACGTTTGGATTTTGCCTGTTTCTGTGGTGATTCTTTTAGCGGCAAGTTTTATATCAGCTCCAAGTACAAATCCGTATGAATGCAAAAAAGAAGTTTCCTTTTCGGAAGTGAATGAAATTATGCAAAAGCGATGTGTGCAATGTCATTCGGCAAATCCGACAGATGAGGTTTATAAAGTGGCTCCCAATGGGGTTATGTACGATACGCCAGAAGGTATTGTGGCGAAGAAAGATTTGATTATGCAACGCGTGGTTATCACGAAGACCATGCCTCAAAATAATAAAACCAATATCACTGAAGAAGAACGAAACACGCTTCGATGTTGGATTGAGCAAGGTGCGAAATTGGAATAAGAAAAGAATTTGAGTGAAGTAGATTAATTTTTTAACCACATAGAAACATAGAAAAGTATTTATAATTATTCGTCGCGTTGCTTTTCATAGATTTGAATAGTTCTATGTGTAAAAATTAGTTTTCTAAAAGTAACTCTAACTAGTAAAATCTATGAATCTATGTGGTTAAAAAGAATGGTT
>CALPOS020000096.1 GCA_943325255.2 Sphingobacterium thalpophilum | reverse complement strand
TCTTTAATCGAGCACAAACGTATCAATACCACTGTCGCTAAAGCAAAAGCGTTAAAACAATTCGTTGAGCCGCTGATTACAAAATCAAAGGAAGATACTACACACAATCGTCGTATCTGTTTCGCTTACCTACGTAGCAAATATGCGGTAACTGATTTGTTCAGAGACGTAGCTGCTAAAGTTGGAGATCGTCCAGGTGGTTACACACGTATCATTAAAGTTGGAAATCGTCTTGGAGACAACGCCGATATGGCAATGATCGAATTGGTTGATTTCAACGAACTATATAACGGAGGTAAAAAAGAAGAGAAAAAATCGAAAAGCCGTCGTGGTGGAAAAGCTAAAGGTGCTACTACTGCTCCTGCTGCTGCTCCAAAAGTCGCTCCGGTTGCTGACGCTCCAGAAGCAAAAATCGAAGAAGCTCCTGTTGCTGAAGCACAAGTTGAGGACACGAGCGCTAGCGAACTGGCGGAGCAAACTCCAGTTGCAGAAGCACCAGCAGTCGAAGAAGCTCCGGTTGCTGAAACTCCAGAAGTTACACCAGAAGCAGAAGCTCCAGAAGCACCTGCCGCTGAGGATAACACCGAAGAGAAAGCGGAATAATTAAATTCATTA
The DNA here is from genome assembly GCA_943325255.2 of Sphingobacterium thalpophilum. Lineage (GTDB taxonomy): Bacteria > Bacteroidota > Bacteroidia > Flavobacteriales > Flavobacteriaceae > Flavobacterium. Next base: position 7,263 of record CALPOS020000096.1, on the reverse strand, counting down.
CGCAATACGAATCAAGGATAAACTTTTGAAGTTTGTCCTTTTTTTTTGTCTTTTTTTTTAGGAGCTTTTTCCCGCTTTTCACTCCCAATCTTTTATGCCGAACAACGGCACAAAAGGATTTTCGCTACAATCGGGGCTAGGGCAATTCGTAGTTTTCAATAGCTGTTCATAACCTTTGCGAACTTTGCGTCAAAACCTTTGCGAACTTTGCGGTAAAAAAAATAAATTTGCACAACAACTAACTACAATGAACTACACAACACGACAATCCGCCATCCTTTTACTCAGCGACGGCACTATTTTTCACGGAAAATCCATTGGAATTTCAGGCACCACTTTCGGTGAAGTTTGTTTCAATACCGGAATGACCGGCTATCAAGAAATCTTTACGGACCCATCGTACTTCGGTCAAATCATGGTGGCCACCAATCCGCACATCGGAAACTATGGCGTGAATGACAAAGAAGTCGAATCCGATTCCATCAAAATTGCGGGATTGGTCTGCAAAAACTTTAGTTTCAATTATTCCCGATCGGATGCCGCTGGAAGTCTAGAAGACTATTTTATAAAACAAAACCTAATCTGCATTTCCGATGTCGATACGCGTGCACTCGTCAGTTATATTCGTGACAACGGTGCTATGAACGCCGTGATCTGTACTGATGGCACTGCCGTAGAAGTTCTTAAAGCGCAATTGGCAAAAGTGCCCGATATGAAAGGTTTGGAACTGGCCTCTAAAGTATCCACCAAAGAACCGTATTTCTTTGGGGAAGAAACTGCCAAATATAAAATCTCAGCTCTCGATTTAGGAATCAAAACCAACATCTTGCGCAACCTCGCCAAGCGCGATTGCTACATCAAAGTATTTCCATACAATGCAACATTCAAAGATTTAGCAGAGTTTAATCCCGATGGTTATTTTCTTTCCAATGGTCCCGGCGATCCCGACCCATTGTTTGGAGCCATTCAAGTAGCGAAAGACATTATTGAAAACAACAAACCGCTTTTCGGAATTTGTCTCGGGCATCAAGTTATTGCTTTAGCGAATGGGGTTTCCACCTATAAAATGTTCAACGGACATAGAGGAATTAATCATCCTGTAATGAATTTAGTTTCTGGTAAAGGAGAAATTACTTCTCAAAATCACGGATTTGCGGTCAATAAAGAAGCACTCGAAAGCCATCCAGATCTCGAAATTACACACGTACATCTCAATGATCAAACCGTTGCGGGAATGCGCATGAAATCTAAGAATTGTTTCTCAGTGCAATATCACCCAGAAGCGAGTCCAGGGCCACACGATTCTAGTTATTTATTTGATCAATTCATCAATAATATAGAATCTCAAATGAACTAAATCGTTATCGTTAATAACAATCCCGATTTTAATTTCGGGACAATTTCAGATACAATATATTTGTAATTGTTACGGAGTGATTCATTCAAAATTCAAAATTTATAATTCAAAATAATAGAACATGAGCATTATTATCAAAATCCACGCAAGACAAATCTTCGATTCCAGAGGAAATCCAACCATCGAAGTAGATGTAGTAACTGAAAACGGAGTTTTAGGAAGAGCTGCAGTGCCTTCTGGAGCTTCAACTGGTGAACACGAAGCAGTCGAATTGCGTGATGGTGGAAAAGCCTACCTTGGAAAAGGAGTCTTGAAAGCCGTTGAAAATGTCAATACCAAAATAGCTGAAGAATTACTCGGAACTTCTGTTTTCGAACAAAACCAAATCGACCAACGTATGATCGATTTAGACGGAACGGCAAACAAATCGAATCTTGGCGCTAATGCTATTTTAGGAGTTTCTCTTGCAGTAGCTAAGGCAGCAGCGAACGAATTGGGCTTGCCTTTGTACCGCTACGTCGGTGGTGTTTCTGCCAACACACTGCCGGTTCCGATGATGAACATCATCAATGGTGGTTCGCATTCTGATGCGCCGATTGCGTTTCAAGAATTTATGATTATGCCGGTAAAAGCAACTTCATTTACGCATGCCATGCAAATGGGAACGGAAATTTTCCATCAATTGAAAAAAGTGTTGCACGACCGTCATTTGTCAACTGCTGTCGGTGATGAAGGCGGATTTGCTCCTAATTTAGCCGGAGGAACAGAAGATGCATTAGACACCATCAAAAAAGCCGTAGAAAATGCTGGTTACAAATTCGGTGACGAAATTATGATTGCACTAGATTGTGCAGCGTCTGAGTTTTATGTTGACGGAAAATACGATTACACCAAATTTGAAGGCGAAACCGGAAAAATTAGAACTTCTAAAGAACAAGCCGAATACTTGGCAGAATTAGCGGAGAATTATCCGATTATTTCTATCGAAGACGGCATGTACGAAGACGATTGGGATGGCTGGAAATATTTAACTGAACTCATCGGTAACAAGACCCAACTCGTTGGAGATGATTTATTCGTAACTAATGTAGAACGTTTGTCAACAGGAATCGAAAAAGGAATCGCAAATTCAATCCTTGTAAAAGTAAACCAAATCGGAACTTTGACAGAAACCATTGCAGCAGTAAACATGGCACATCGTGCGGGTTACACATCGGTAATGTCACACCGCTCAGGAGAAACCGAAGACAATACGATTGCTGATTTAGCTGTGGCATTAAATTGCGGTCAGATCAAAACAGGTTCTGCATCGCGTTCCGATCGTATGGCGAAATACAACCAACTATTGCGCATCGAAGAAGAATTGGGCGACACTGCTTACTTTCCAGGATTGAAAGCTTTTAAATAAGATTTTATATTTTTAAAATAAAACCTGATTGGGAGACCAGTCAGTTTTTTTTGTTTATAATCAGAGTGAAGGTGAACGAAAAATGAAGTTGTTTTTCCTTCTAAATATAGTTGCATTTTTGTGTAAATTCATTGTTGCATTAGGCATCCTTTTAATCAAAGAATGGTTGATAGAACGCAGCAGAATTAATACAATCGTTTCGAATGGTATTAGTAGAGAAATCTTTTTTGTTATTTATAAAATTATTAACAATTTCATTGTAAAATTCATTTTTTAATTCACTTCGATTTCCCTAGTTTTGTTAAATTATTATTTTTAAGTAAAAATTCCCATTTATATTATGTCAAAGACAGCCATTTTAGAACTAGACGGAAAGAAGTATGAGTTTCCTGTAATCGTAGGAAGTGAAAACGAAGTAGGAATCGATATTAATAAATTACGAGATTTATCGGGCGCTATTACGATGGATCCAGGGTACAAAAACTCAGGTTCTTGCACCAGTGAAATTACATTTCTTGATGGTGAAGAAGGAATCCTGCGCTACCGCGGTTATGCTATCGAAGACTTAGCCGACAAAGCGGATTTCCTTGAAGTGGCTTATTTAGTCATTTTTGGTGAATTGCCTTCGAAAACTGAATTGGCACAATTTGAAGCAGACATTCGTAAATATACTTTGGTCAATGAGGAAATGAAAAATATCATTGATGGTTTTCCTAAGACTGCCCATCCGATGGGAGTTTTGTCTGCATTGACTAGTGCTTTAACTGCTTTTAATCCTAAAGTAGTTAATGTAGAAAACGACAAAGAAATGTATGAGGCGGTTTGCAAAACCATGGGTAAATTCTTGGTTATTGCTACTTGGACGTACAGAAAGATGATGGGTTTCCCGCTTAATTACTACAATAATGAAAGAGGTTACGTAGAGAACTTTATGCATTTGATGTTCGAATTACCAACGGGTCCATACAAAGCAAACCCTGTGGTGATTGATGCTTTAGATAAATTATTTATTCTTCACGCCGATCACGAACAAAACTGTTCTACCTCGACGGTGAGAATGGTGGGTTCTTCGCACGCTGGTTTATTCGCGTCTATTTCTGCTGGGGTTTCTGCGCTTTGGGGACCATTGCACGGTGGTGCCAATCAAGCGGTGTTAGAAATGCTAGAAGAAATTCACAAAAACGGTGGTGACGCCGACAAATATATGGCGAAAGCCAAAGACAAAGAAGATCCATTCCGATTGATGGGATTTGGTCACAGAGTATACAAAAACTTCGACCCAAGAGCGCGCATTATTAAAAAAGCGGCAGATGAGGTGTTGAATACTTTAGGAGTGGATGATCCAATTTTGGAAATTGCCAAAAAATTAGAAGCCGCCGCTTTGGTAGACGATTACTTCGTGTCGAGAAAATTATATCCAAACGTCGATTTCTATTCGGGAATTATTTATCGGGCGCTAGGAATTCCAACCGATATGTTTACCGTCATGTTTGCCATCGGACGTTTGCCAGGATGGATTGCACAATGGAAAGAAATGCGCGTAAATAAAGAGCCAATTGGAAGACCAAGACAAGTATATGTAGGTCATCCGTTACGGGATTTTACGCCTATGAGTAAAAGATAGTTGTAAATCGAATTAAGATAGAAGCCTCCTTTATGGGGGCTTTTTTATGGAATTGTTATTTTGAACGGATTATTTTTAGAATACTTTATTAATCAACCCGCTTTCTATATCTTTGTTTCCAATCAAAGCAAATTTATGTTACCAATTCATGTTACGAATGAATCTTCCCGACTACGAGCAGTCGTGCTGGGTTCAGCCCTTAGTAATGGTCCGACGCCAACCGCTGAAGAAGCCTACGATCCGAAATCTTTAGAACATATTTTGTCTGGAACGTATCCCACTGAAGAAGATATGATCGCTGAGATGGAAGGCTTCAATCAAGTGTTTCAAAAATATGACGTCAAAGTCTATCGACCGGAAATGATTGAAAACTACAATCAAATATTTACCCGTGATATTGGTTTCGTGATTGAAGACACCTTTATCAAAGCGAATATTCTTCCAGATCGTGAACGCGAATTGGATGCCATTCAATATATCATCGATCAAATCGATCCCCAAAAAGTAGTGCGTCCACCAGCCAATGTACACATAGAAGGCGGCGATGTCATCTTGTGGAACGACTACATTTTCATAGGAACGTACAAAGGAAGCGACTACAAAGATTACATCACAGCACGCACCAACATGGAAGGCGTGAATTATATCAAACAATTATTTCCAAACAAAATTGTCAAGGAATTCGACTTGGTCAAATCAAAGATTGAAGCCAGAGACAACGCCTTGCACTTAGATTGTTGCTTTCAACCTGTAGGGATTAACAAAGGAATCATCTACAAAAGCGGTTTCAGAGAAGAAGCAGATTATATGTATTTGGTAAAACTTTTCGGCAAAGAAAACTTGTTTCATATTATTAGAGATGAGATGTACGAAATGAACTCCAACATTTTCTCTATCGCGCCAGACGTCGTGGTTTCTGAAAAAAGCTTTACTCGACTGAATACTTGGTTGCGTGACAACGGATTTACCGTCGAGGAAATTTCGTATGGAGAAATTGCCAAGCAAGAAGGATTATTGCGTTGTTCTACGCTGCCGTTGATAAGAGATTAATTCTTGTTGTCGGTTGTCAGTTTTGAGTTATCAGTTTTACCCATAGAAATAAATATATTACAAGCCAAAAAATTAAGATATGAGCAGTTATAAGGATTTAGACATTTACAAAATTGGATTAGATTTATTTTATCAAACACATCCGGCATCTTTGAAATTGCCAAAACACGAAATGTATGAACTCGGCAGCCAATTAAGGAGAGCTTCAGACTCGATCATTTCGAATATTGTTGAAGGATATGGACGAAAAAGATACAAAGCAGATTTCATTAGATTCTTGATATTCTCTCATTCGAGTTGTCTAGAAACAATCAATCATTTGGAGAAATTAGAACATCTCTATCCTGATGAAAATGACATTTTTCATAATCTTTATGAGGAGTATGATAAACTAGGAGGCAAAATTTATACTTTTATTAAATACGTCGAACAAAACTGGAAATCCTAATTTTGCAACCGACAACCGACAACCGACAACCGATAACTGACAACCGATACCATGAAACAAACCACCAATTCCATTCTAATGATTCGCCCAGTAGCATTTCGAATGAACGAGCAAACTGCCGTCAATAACTATTACCAAAAAGTACTAGACGGTTTGTCATCGGAAACTGTCAATGCCAAAGCACAAGAAGAGTTCGATGCTTTTGTCAATAAATTGCGCATAGTTGGTGTAGATGTAATTGTCGTGGAGGACACCAAAATGCCCGATACACCAGACTCGATTTTTCCAAACAATTGGATTTCCTTTCACCAAAATGGCGACGTAGCTTTATACCCAATGTTTGCCGAAAACCGCCGTCACGAAAGACGCGAAGATGTCCTCGATATTTTGGAAGACCAAGGTTTTATCATCAATAATATCATGGATTATACGTCTGCCGAAGAAGATGGTTATTTTCTAGAAGGTACAGGAAGTATTCTTTTAGATCGCCAAAATGATAAAGCCTATTGTGCTTTGTCGCCGCGTGCCGATGAAGAATTGTTTATCGAGTTCTGCGAAGATTTTGAATATACACCCGTAATTTTTGAAGCGTTTCAAACAGTCAATGGCGAACGAAAACTCATTTACCACACCAACGTGATGATGTGTTTGGGAGAGACCTTTGCCGTGATTTGCGCGGATTGCATCGACGACAAAAAAGAACGCAAAATGGTTTTGGATAGTTTGAGAGGCGACGAAAAAGAAGTGATTCTCATTACCGAAGATCAAGTCAATAATTTTGCAGGTAATATGCTGGAAGTGAAAGGTTCGGACGACCGAAGATATTTGGTGATGAGTAAATCAGCGCATCAAAGTTTGACCAAGAAACAAATTGCACAACTAGAAGAACATGTCACCATCTTAAGCTCGAGTCTTGATACGATTGAAGCTTGCGGCGGCGGAAGCGCACGTTGTATGATGGCGGAAATTTTTCTGCCGAAAGAATAAAATTTTTCAGAAAAGTCAAAAACCATAAAGTCTAAAAATAAAATTATCTTAACCCGTTGGGTGTAATTAGTTTTTGATGATAATTTTTCGTCAGTTCGAGTGATTTTCGATAGAAAATCGTATCGAGAACAAGTAAAATTTCATTAAAAACGGTTCTCGATACATTTTTTGTTCCGTTTCTCTGCACAAAAAACACTCGAACTGACGTTTTTAATAATTGCACCCAACGGGTTATCTTAGTAAAAAACCATTGAGGGATTAAGTTTCATTAAGAGTATAATCTTAACTTCCTTAATTGCTTAATGGTTCAATTTTTTATTTTCTAAAAGTCAAGTAATCTGACAATCCAAGAATTACTTCAACTTATCAAAAACATATCCCGCTTTCGT
>CALPOS020000095.1 GCA_943325255.2 Sphingobacterium thalpophilum | reverse complement strand
ACTATCGATATCAATGGATTGCAGTGTTTTTAGGAAATTGATTAATTCGGTTCCGGTCAAGTACGATTGTTTCCCATCGATATAAATAAGGACACCCGTTTTTCCTTCTACGATAATATTATCATTGTTATCGATAATAATACCCGGCGCTTTTCGCAACAACTCAAATCCAGTAATTCCTGTGGCATTCAGCGTATTTTGAACGTTAAAAACTGTTTTATCAGCAAGCACTTGCACGATCGGTTTTTTCGACTTTACGACAACTTCAGCTAGTTCGTTGGTTTTTTCCTTTAAAGTGATTGGTGGTATGGTAACACTATTAGCATTCTTCAAAAAGCGCTCTGATTGATACGCCTCGTAGCCACTGGCATTTATTTGAAGATAATAGCTTCCCTCTGGAATGTTCAAAAAACTAAATACGCCTTCTTTGTTTGTCACCGTTGTTTTTTGCAGAATATCCTTTTCAGATTGAAAAAGCAGCACAGAAAAAGCAGCAAGATCAGTATCTTTCTTGACTTTAATTGTTCCTGTAATAGATTGTTCTTGGGCGGTGAGTGTAGTAAAGTAAAATAGTAAGGCAGTTAGTAGTAGTTTTTTCATAGAAAGGATTCATTGATTTGGCATTCCATTGCCAAGCGCTCGGTTTTTTTGTCTGTTACTATAGACAACCAAATGCAGTTCTTGTTACAAAAAATGCAATAATAATTTGAAGTGATATTATTGAAAATTAAAGGAGTTGAACCAATGCCTGGACGCCAATAATCATTTGAGACGATATTTCGCAATCTTCAGGATGAAAAAATTGATTACTATTTCGATTGTTGTCAATCGGTTGTCATTGGCTTACTTTTTTTATTCTTAAAAATAAAAACAGCAATAGGAAAATAAGCAAAACTAAATAAACAGTAGCCGACACGTTTCAATATTTTACCGTAAAAAGGGTCAAGTAGTGGACCTAGTTGCGTAATGATTAAGGCTGTGAAAAATATTGCTAATTCCCATTTAGGAAGTTTTCGCGCCGTAAGAAAGGCACCAGCGAGAAAAATTTGGCTTAAGAACCAAAAATCTAGGTATTTAAAGAGAATCAACAGTTTTGAATTGTCATAGAACAAAGGTTCAATCACTGCATTGGTCTGTATTTTCTCTATCAACAGATTCGCATTGTCTTGCGGCAACTTGGCCACTTCTACCAAACATAAGTCAATTGTAAATTGTCCAAACATGGCAAAAATGCAAAGTATCAGAAAGAAAAAGCTTAGTCCAAACCAAATAGGGTAATTGCGATTTTTTAAGAAAGAACCAATCGCTAAATACGCAGGAATCATAAGCAGTATCGACAGCATCAATATTAAATGCGAATTGATCCATGATGAACTATATTTTGTTAGTCCAATATAAAAGTCTTTATGATTTTGATCGTGGAAAAAAAGAAGCATTTGTCCAAGCGAATACAAAGGGAAACAGGCAAGGAGACAAAAAGCCCAAAAGGCATTTTTAAATTGTAGAAACATGCTATGATGCAATTAGTAGGATTGAATTTAAAATAAAGTTTTAAAAATAGTAAAATGATTTTGATATACAACTTCAATGTTACAATTTGTGAAATCACTTCGAGAATTCATGTTTAATTTCGAAGCAGCATTCTCACTAATAATGAACTTTAATATGTGGACATAAAAAAGACCTCTGATTTGCAACAGAGGTTCTTAACATTACAATTTAATCGTTGCGTGTCAGTGCAAACAAAATTCTACACTTTAACAAATGGTCTACTATTTTATATTTTGATATATTTTTTCAAATGGCTTCCATTTTTAGTGGCGACTTTAATAAAATAAATTCCATTTTGAAAATTTGAAATGTCAAAAGAAATATCCCCACTACCATCGCAGTTTTTTCTAGCAATGCTTTCACCCAGAGCATTAAAGATTTCAAAACCAATAATACTTGTTGATGTAGCTTTAATATTTATGACATCAGATGCAGGATTGGGTAAAACTGCGATTTCTATGTTTGAAGATGTGAAGTATTCATTTGATAAAAGTGAACTTTCAAACCTTTTGATACTTTGTGAGCCACCATAAACGATGCTTCCGCTTAACCCCCAAATGCTCCCGTCAGCAGTACAAATGCCAAGTGAAAAATTCGGAATGCACCACGGCGTTGACGACAGTATAGCCCCAGTTGTTTTGTCGAATTTATGCAAGAGATCTGTGTTATAATCAACGCCATAAAGGTCTCCATTTATTATTCTTAGCGATATTATGCCTGGAATAATATTAAAAGTGTCTTCAATGACACCAGTAGTTGCATTAATATGTAGTAATAGATGTTCAGAAAAATACTCATTAACCCACAGATATCCATTATCATAGGCACAACTAGCATAATTCGGATCTGACGCTGATGAAATATTTAAAGTACTGAGTACATCTCCATTGAGTGGATTCATTTTGTACAAAATGCCATGTTGCTCTGCCATTAGCCATAAATTAGTACCATCAAAATCTAGATCACCACCATAAAAGTTAGAACTGGATAGCGGAATAGGAATTGAGGCCACTAATTGTCCGTCTAAGCTATATTTATCGATAAATGGCAAGTCTCCAGCTGTACTATACAAAAACGTGCCGTCGAAACACAATCCAGAGGGTGTGGGACTAGAGGTTAGAAAACTAAACTGCACATCGCACTCAGCCATGGGCGCACTTGTACTATGTAAGTTGTTCGGTAAGTTTGATACATCGACGCCGCCAATCATTTGACTGTGTATGTTAGTAAGCGATAAAAAAAACATTGCGATAAGGTAATTTTTTTTCATAGTAATAAAAGTTTAATTTGCCCTGAGCGATCAGAACATGTTCGTTTTTTTGTTGCGTTGCCTTTAATTTCCTGCCGAAATGTAAACAAATAATTTCTAGGAAATACATTTTATACTGAATTGTTATTTTTCTCGAACACTTGTAATTTCACATGTACATTTGATTATGCTATTATTTATTTAATTAAAGCCTGTGTTTATCCATTTGCTTGTCTCAGATCAGCGGTTCTTTGAAATAAAAAAAAAGCAATTTAGATTATTAAAAACATACATTGAGTATAATTAATAATAAATATTTATTGTTTATCAATAATTATTTATTATGTTTGCCTCATAATTTAAACACTTCAGTATTATGACAAAAACAAACAAATTCGTATTTACGGTGATTGAGGTTGTTTCTTGGATCATCTTTGTTGGCCTATGCATTGAAGCTGGAGCTTTGATTGTCAATTTTATTTATAGTCAATTTAAGCCTGAAGTTCTGCATAATTTGTATCAGAAATTGGACTTAAGTAAAATGTATGACCGCAGTCAACTGGTTTTTTACAATATGTACAGTTTTATCGTGGTCATTGCCATTTTGAAGGCCATATTATTTTATGTGGTGATCAGATTAGTGACCAAAATTGATTTGACAAAACCTTTCAATAGCTATGTGGCCAAGCAAATCTCGCTGATGAGTTATTGTACTTTTTCGATTGGGATCTTGAGTTATATCGCCAAAGAAATCACCAAAAATTTGTTGGATGAAGGATACGACGTCAATAGACTAGACCAGTTTTGGGCAGACCCTCAAGCCTTTATTTTGATGTCGGCGGTCATTTATGTCATCGCTATTATTTTTTTACGAGGCGTTGAATTGCAAACCGAAAACGAATTAACCGTATAATCTATGCCAATTATTGTAAACTTAGATGTCATGATGGCAAAGCGAAAAATGTCACTTAACGAACTGTCTGAACGAGTGGGGCTGACGTTGTCTAATCTCTCCATTTTAAAAACAGGAAAGGCAAAAGCGATACGTTTTAGTACGCTTGCAACTATTTGTGACGTGTTAGATTGTCAGCCAGGAGATATTTTAGAATATGCAGGGGATTAGAATTTTTTTATCGCATGGTTTTAGTTGAGCTATACCCAAATGTCCACTACAATTTCCGATTCAATTTCAAGATTTTCTTTTATTCTAATGGCTGCCTTAATCGGCAACAAATACGTATTTCTTTTCGTATCAAACCAAATCGCGGTGTTCCATTCGCTGGCGCCGATTTTTGCCGTGGCTTTGAGTCTGCCCCAACCTTCTTCGGATGATTTGAAAAGTGTTCTTATTTCTTCGGATGTTTTTTCCGGAAGCGATAGAAAGTGCCAACCTCCTGTAGCGGAATGTTGCCAAAGGATTGCGTTGAATTCGTATTTTACTTTACCAATCATTTTTGCGCGCTGCCCTTTTATTTTGGATTAAGAAATGTGCCATGGACTAAGTTTATCTTCGAACCAGCACTTTATGAACAGAATTGCCAGCAGGCGTTGCTATTTTAATCCAATACATGCCATTAGTCAAATTGGAAAGATCGATGCGATTTGTTGACAGCGCTTCCATTTCTTCAATCAATCTTCCCATGCTATCCCATATTTGTAGGGTATTGATGTCGTTTTTATTGAGGTCTATTTCAATCATACCATTGGTTGGATTGGGAAATAGTGTGGGTTGTTTTTTAAGATTTTCAAATGTGTTGTTAGACAAAAGTTCCACGGTACCAACCGCGCCTGCAGAGTAAAAGTCACAAGTGGTGGTTGACGCTGAATGAAAAATACGGACATTAATTGTATACAAACCACCCTCAGTAAGGGGAATGAAAAAGTCGTTACTCATCTGAAAAACAGGGAGTATGGCACTAAACCAATAGCAAACAGATATATTGATGGTATTGCCAGTAATTTCATAGGAATTGCTCAAATAGCCGGCACCATTAAATGTGGTCACCAACAAATTCACATTGATTCCACCATCCACTATTGTCGGTGTAATTTGATCAATGGCGATATTTTGTGCGTTGGTAAGCATTAGTTGTCCTAGAAGGAAGAGTAGTAGTAGTTTTGTTTTCATACTATTTTGTATTTAAGATTGATTTTTTTTACCGCGGTTTCTCCTTTATGACCTCGCTTTTGAAAAACTTGCGACTTGGTTGATCGATAGCTTTTTATACACTGAGCGCTTTTCATCCTTAAGAACGAGAACCATTATTCTTACTCAAATTTATGAAATTTTGTTTATTCTAGGCATTGTACTTTGTGATTTTGTAGTATTCGATTGCCTCGATATCGGTTGAGCGCGGGCAATAGGTGAAGCGCATCCGTATTAGAATTATATAAGCAATTTGTGCAATGCTACAAATGGTTTGTTTGCAAACCGTTTATATTTACTTGGTGTTTGGATCAAATTCTGAATACAAAGAATCCATGAAAAAATTAGTTTTATCATTTGTCTTTTTTGCCGGAACCGCTATTGCGGTAGCGCAGGTAGAAAACCAAAGCGACCGTCAAGAAGCAGATCAGAACAAAATACAACAAGAGCCCCAGCGTCCTGCTGAGAGGGTCCAAGAACGCGCTGCAAGAATCGATGCGCAGCGTAACTACAATTTGAAAATCGAACAAAAGAAAGCGAAAAAGCTGGCACGAAAAGAAGAAAGAGCTCAAGCAAGGCAATTAAAATAGGTCAATTATAACAACTGATTTGTATGCGGGGTAATAACTAAGTGACTTGTCTTTTATTATAGAATGCACTTTGGAGTTGTTGGTTGTTTAGCACGGATTATAAATCGACGCTACCGGCGGTGCTATGTAATCATCTTATGTCGTGGTAATCCAATTTCATGTTCCTGAGGATAGGGCGCGCGATGCGTCATGCTGACATCTTCTCGGATGTGTTGGTGTACTTTAAATTGCTGCTCGTTGGAGTTGGCATAACGCGGGTCGGGAATAAAAGGCATTTTCGCCATTTTGGTGACGGTGATGGTAGGGAAGTGAAAATCGACTTCTACCTTACCCAATAGCAAATAACAACCACCTCCTTGAAACGGATATTGTTGTAAGCTGTCTGCAAAATGCGCCGTGTCGAAGAACTCGCCTTCGGCATCAATCCACGTTCCGAAATACATATCGCCTCTTTTGGTTGGAACGTGTTTTCGGGAGATTAAATATGCCAACATTTTTACGGTTTTTTTGTGGTACGCCAGCAGGTCTTTTGCCATTACGGTACCGCGGTAGTTGGTTTGTAGCAAATCGAAGGGTGAACAAGAAACGGGGAAACTCAAGAGTTCAATTTCATCGAAAGCATCTTCAAATGGCGCCCGTTCTAGTTGTGGTAGTTGGTAAGCTTTGACGGGTTCTTGTAGGAGCATGAGATTTCTGTTTTCTGGTTTGAAGTTGACGAGTATCAAGCGTGCAGCAACCAATAATTCGTTTTTGCTTTTTCCGGTAAAACGGAATGCGCCAATAAAAATCAGAATCTGAATGCCTTCGATACCAATGGGAATGCGGTTGATGAACTCTTCTAACGATTGGTAGTCGCCGTTTTTTTCGCGTTCCGAAATGATTTGCATCGCCAATTGATAAGCCAAACCTTCCAAATGCATCAGTCCTATGTAGATGTCTTTGCCATACAAAGTAGTTTCGTAATCGCTTTTGTTGACACAGGGATTGTGGATGTTGGCGCCCGACATTCTGGCTTCGTGTATATACACTTCCGTACGGTAAAAACCGCCTTGGTTGTTGATGACCGCCACCATAAACTCGATGGGATAATAGACTTTCAAATACAAACTTTGATAGCTTTCTACCGCATACGAAGCGGAGTGTGCTTTGCAAAACGAATAGCCGGCAAAGGATTCTATTTGGCGGTAAATCTCGTGACTCAATTGTTCGGGATGTCCTTTTTGCAAACACGACTGAAAGAAGTCGTCTTTTACTTTTTGCAAGGCGGCTTTCGATCGTCCTTTACCGCTCATTGCTCGGCGGAGAATATCGCCATCGGCTGCGGATAATCCACCGTAGTGTAAAGCGATTTTAATCACATCTTCCTGATAGACCATAATGCCGTAGGTTTCTCCGAGTTGCTCTTTGAATACGTCGTGAAAATATTCAAACTGATCTGGAAAGTTGTGTCTGAAAATATATTCCTTCATCATCCCCGATTGTGCCACGCCAGGCCGAATAATCGAAGACGCCGCGACGAGGGTTTTGTAGTTGTTGCATTGGAGTCGACGTAACAATCCACGCATCGCTGGACTTTCAATATAAAAGCAACCGATGGTTTTTCCGCGACTGAGAAACTCATTGGCTTTGGCTTCATTTTTTGAGATTTTGGTGTTTCTAATATCGACGTTGATGCCTTGATTTTTTGCGACTAATTTTTTACAATCGTCGATGTGACCGATGCCTCTTTGACTTAAAATATCAAATTTTTCAAAACTAATATCTTCCGCCACGTGCATGTCGAACAGCACAATGGGAAAGCCTTTGGGCGGCATTTCAAGCACCGTATAGTTGGTGATGGGCTCTTCGGAAATGAGTATCCCACAGGAATGCATGGAGCGTTGGTTGGGGTATTTTTCGAGTAGCATGCCGTATTCCTGCACCATTTTGACCACCGCATTTTTATCGTGTGTTGCCATGGGTTTGCGTGCTAAAGCGTCGAGTTCTTCTTTGGGCAAACCGAAGACTTTACCGACTTCACGGAAGATGGAGCGGTATTTAAATTCGACGTTCGTGCCACAAAAAGCAACGTGTTCTCTGCCGTAGCGGGTGAAGATATAGTCGAGGATGACATCGCGTTCTTTCCAGGACCAATCGATGTCGAAATCGGGTGGACTCTTGCGATTTTCGTTGAGGAACCGCTCGAAGTAGAGATCGAGTTCAATCGGGCAGATATCAGTAATCCCCAAGCAATACGCGATAATGCTGTTGGCGCCGCTACCACGACCGATGTGTAGGAATCCTCGACTATTGCTGTATCGGATGATGTCCCAAGTAATGAGGAAGTAGCCGCTAAATTCCAGTTGATTGATGACGCGCAATTCTTTTTCGACGCGTGCCAAGGCGACCTTATCGTTTTT
>CALPOS020000094.1 GCA_943325255.2 Sphingobacterium thalpophilum | reverse complement strand
TTTTTAGTAAGGACTGAAGAAATATAATTCATTGAAATTAATTTAATTGATGTAATGTGACCGCCAAACTTAACGAAAAGTTAGAGTACGTTTTTTTTTTCTACACTGGGGTAGGGAATGTTGTTAATGAAATGTTATAACAATTCAAAACACGTTTTCCCTAATCGGAATGTGCAAAAAGTCAAACTAAATATAACATTATGAAATTTAAAATTACATTTCTATTTGCATTGCTATCTTTTAGCGTCGCTTCAACTGCCCAACAGTGGGTCAATAGGTATAATGGTCAAGGGGATTATGGCGACCGGTTTACGGCAGTTACAACCGATGCTGCGGGGAATGTCTTTTTAGCTGGTTCAACGGTCATAACTGGAAATAATCAAGATGTATTGCTGTTAAAATTAGATGCCAACGGCAATACGGTTTGGCGTAATGTTTTTAACGCACCTTCTTCCGGAGTCGATGCTGCGCTAGCAATGACCATCGATGCTTTGGGTAACATTTATGTTACGGGTTACGCTAAGTTTACGGCTTCTGCTACAGACATTGTAACTATTAAGTACGATGCAGCTGGAGTGATACAATGGACCGCCAACTATGGTTTTACGACCGACCAGTACGAACAAGGGAATAGTATCGTAGTAGACAATAGTGGTAATGTATATGTGGCCGGACAAAGTGATCCCGATTCTACAACGACAGTCAGTGACGATTATGTAATTCTAAAATACAATAGTGCTGGTGTGCAACAATGGGTGCAGAGAACCAATGGTTCCGGAAATGGTTTGGACCGTCCCTCAAAAATTGTTTTAGATCCGACAGGAAACCCTGTGGTTACGGGTCGATCAGATAATTTAGTCAATTATGATTATTTGACTGTAAAATATAATGCTGCAACTGGAACGCCACTTTGGTCAGTTCGTTATGATAGAACTCGCAACGATTGGGCAACAGATTTATTAATCAATCCAACCAATGGAAATATCTATGTAACAGGAAGAAGTAACAATATCGACTACGATTATGTTACGGTTTGTTACAATGCAAGTGGGACGCAACAATGGGCGACCGTTTATGACAATGGCATTGGAGACAATCGCGCCACCAATATCGGAATGGATAGTGCCGGAAATTTATACGTAACTGGTCAAAGTGATGTTGGCGCTGCAACCGTTAATTATGACATTACCACCGTAAAATACAATACAACAGGACTGCAACAATGGGCGAGAACGTATAGCGGAACTGCACTCAATAATGATATTCCATCTGCGATGTACGTGAGTCCAGCAGGAAATGTTAGTATTGCTGGAGCTGTGGATACGGATGCGACGGCAACTGTACTTAATGATTATGTGACGTTACGATACAATAATGCAGGAACCTTACAATGGTCACAATTGTACAGCAATTCTGCCACTTCTAACGATTTGCCAAAAGGAATAACTGAGGATGCTTCCGGCAATGTGATTGTGGCTGGCTACAGTGAGACCATTCCGCAAAAAAATGCAGTTAGCATCAAATATAATGCGGCTGGTGTATCACAATGGACTATTGTTTTTAATGAAGTTGGAGATAACAGTGACAAACCAAACGCGATGGTAATGGATGCCAGTGGAAACTTATTTATTGCTGGTTACGTGGTTGAATATGGTACGGACAGAAATCTGGCCTTACAGAAAATCGATGTTAGTGGCAATACCGCTTGGGTGCGAACCATCAACGGAACATCGGTGGGAAGTTCAGATTCAGGTCAAGCAGTTGCTATCGATAACGCAGGATTTATTTATGTTGCGGGTTATACGCACAACAAAGGAACTTCGAGTGATTTTACGATCGCTAAATACAATCAAGCGGGGACACAAGTTTGGGTGGCTAATTATGATTACATCACAGAAACAGATAGAGCATTAGCAATCGCCATTGATGGTAGCAACAATGTTTATGTGACTGGAAGAAGTGATAGTAATACGAGCAATTTGGTTTCTAACGATGATATTTTGACCATCAAATACAATTCAAATGGTTTGCTTTTGTGGGCAACTCGATTCAACGGAACTGGAAATTTGATCGATACAGGAAGGGTGATTAAAGTCGCAGCAAGCGGAAACGTGTATGTTGGAGGAAGAACATCAAATGGTGCCAATTATGATTATATCGTCGTGAAATATAATGCTTCTGGTGTGCAACAATGGACGAATATTTATAACAGTGGTGGTAATGACGAAGGGTTTTTTATGGAGATGGATGCCGCTGAGAACATCTACATTACAGGAAATAGCGATAATGCTAGTATTACAAATACCGACATCGTTACCATCAAAATTAATGCTTCTGGAGTACAACAATGGTTAAGTCGATACGACGGAACAGCAGCAGGAAATGATTTTGCTGATGCCATCAAATTAGATGTAGTCGGAAATGTAGTAGTTGCTGGAACTGCAGATACCGATAATTCGACTTCAACAGCCAATAATGATATGTGCGTGATTAAATACGACACTGCTGGAACGCAATCTTGGGCAAGTACTTATGACGGAAATTCGAACGCAGATGATCAAGCAGGTGATATCGCGATAGACGCGACTAACAATATTTATCTGACTGGAATGACTAATGGCATCGCAAATTATGACTATGCTATCGTTAAGTTCTCGCCTGCGGGAAGTAGAAGTAATGCGCTAATTTACAACGGAGAAAATAATGGTGAGGATTTGCCACAATCCATTTTGCTAAAAGATAATTTCGTTTATGTGACTGGAAGTAGTATTGGTGTTAACACACAAGGCGATTTTACAACCGTTAAGTACGATACTTCATTATTGGGTGTAAACCAGGTGTCTGCTGCAAACAATGCTCTCCTACTATATCCGAACCCGGCGAAAAACTTCATTACCATCGATTTATCTAATACAAGAGGTATCAATGCGGCTGAAGTTAAAATTGCACTCACTGATATGTTAGGCAGAACTGTGTTGGTTTCCGAAAATCAAACGCAATTGCAAACGGAGTTAAATCTGCAAGGTATCAAAACAGGAACATACATTGTGACGGTTTTTGAAGGCAACCAAAAAATAGGATTTCAAAAAATTCTAATCCACTAAAATTTAAAATTTCACTAGTCTCTTCATTATTAAAATATATAGTATGCTAAGCAAAATCAAAAAAACCATAATCTGTAAAGACGTCAAAAATTTTGAAATCGATAAATCGATTGTTTCAACCTATACCCCTAAAAGAGGTGATGTGGCTGTTTTCGAAGTACTAAGCATTGGAAAGCACTACACCATCCAGTCCGAATCCAAACGAATTATGACTATTATCGAAGGCGACATTATCATGGCTGCTTTTGCCAATCGATATGCTACTGAACAATTTGAAGGTTACGTACCAGAGCAACCAACGGAATTCCTTGATATTTTAGGAGCCGGTGGCGCCATAGGGATATTAAAATCAAAACACGAACGATTTAAACATATTCCAGCTACGCAAGTGAGACTAATTGGTTACGCCGTAGCCAACGGTAAAGTCATTAATACCGTGCATAAAGTAAATCCAGAGGTTACTTTCAATGCAACCGTACCCAATAACGCCAAAGTCATCTTATCTTTGGGTTCGTCAATGGATAGCGGAAAAACCACCACGGCAGCCTATTTGGCTAGAGGTTTAAAAACGACAGGCAAAAAAGTAGCGTTTATCAAACTCACAGGAACTTGCTACACAAAAGATATGGATTTGGTGTACGATTGTGGCGCTGATGTTACGGTTGATTTTACCGATGCAGGTTTTCCCTCTACTTATATGTGTGGGAAGCAAGAATTGTTAAATTTGTACCAAACATTGCTTCATAAACTAGCGCCATCAAAGCCTGATTATATCGTAATGGAAATTGCCGATGGACTCTTGCAAAGGGAAACAGAATTTTTGCTGCGCGACAAGTCTTTTATGAGTACCATTTATAACGTAATTTTTTCTTGTGGAGATAGCTTGGGTGTGTTTTTTGGTATCGAATTTTTATCTAATTTAGACGCACGACCAGCAGCATTAAGTGGCGTATTTACTATGAGTCCGCTACTCATTCAAGAAGTAAAAGACAGAACCGATATTCCCGTTTTAACCATCGAAGAATTAATGTTGGGCGCCTCACTAGATTGTTTCGAAAAGAACTATGCAAACTAAAAAAACGATACTTGTCGAATTTATAAAGGATAACCGAAAAGTAATAGTTTCTGCCTTTATATTTGGCTTTTTTAGTATTGTTTCCATCATTTTAATTCCGGTTTTTTTAGGGAAATACTATCAGATTGCATTGCACACACATTCCGCTAGAGGGAAAATGTTCGATGTGTTATTTGGTCATATGACTGGAATTACTTCATTTTTTATCGTTTTTGGAGTTTTATTACTCGCCAAGTTTTTATTTGATTTTCTAATGAAATATTATCTCGGAATCAGTGGCGAATTGATTTCAAAAAGCATTAGAGAGCGACTGTTTGCGCGACAGCTTAATGTAAAATTAGCCGTACATCAAAAAAAAGAAACTGGCTTGTATTTGTTGCGGTATACCGGAGATTTGTCAGCCATACAAAACTATCTCACTAAAGGAGTTATCACTTTTTTTAACGATTGTATTCACCTCGTTTTGGCGGTGCTTTTGTTGGCGTATCTCAATGCGCAACTGACCCTAGTTGTGGTAGCATCGTACCCAATTATTTTTATTGCGATTCTATATCTAAATAAGAAATTAAAAGTTCTTACGAGTAAAAGAAGAAATAAAAGATCTTCTAATTTGTCGTTTGTGTCTTCACGTTTGAATTCTCTGCTAACCATTAAAGCATTTAATCGACAAAGTATCGAAAACGAAAAGTACGTTAAAGGCTCTAACAGCTTATACAACTACGGCCGAAAATACCACCAATTGTATGCATTGATTTATGCTTTGTTGCCTTTTATGCTCTACGGTATGTTGGCGATTATTTTATGGGTTGCATACGGAATGAATAATGAAAATCATAAAATGCATGGCCACGACTTATTGACTTTTATTATGACGATGGTCAATGTGATTCCAGTCCTAAAACGAATATTAAGTGTCAATTTTATTTGGCAAGCTGGTGATATTTCCTTTACCAAATTATTGAAGGTTTTTAATGCTGAAGAAGAATTAAGTCACATTGACGAAGATAAAAAAATAGCATCCGGCAGCATTGTATTTGATAAAGTAAGTTTCGCTTTTTCCGGAAAGGAAGCAATCATAAAGGAGCTGTCGTTTGAAATTCCATCAAACGCACTGACATTAATTTCAGGTGAACATCAAAGCGGGAAAAGCACCTTGTTCAAATTAATTGCTGGATTATACGAACCAAGCGCAGGGGAGATTACAGTAGGGAAAGTAAATGTTTCCAATTATAACAAACAATTACTGCGCAGAAAAATTACTATTCTTTCAGATGAATTGCCTTTGATAGGGAAGACGGTTTTTGAAGCCATATCCTATAGTAGAAAAGACGAAAAAAGAGCACCCGCCTTTGCCATGTTGCAACAACTAGGATATGTCAAAGATCACGAAGATGAAAGTATTTTAGACGCTGCAATCTTCGAAAACGGGAAAAACATTTCGTACAGTCAACGTAAGATATTGATGCTGGCAAGAGCCCTTTTGACAAACAAGAAAATTCTATTATTAGATGAGCCTTTCCAAGGTTTAGATGAACTCTTAGTCGAGAAAATTGTAGCCATCATCAAAGATTATAAAGTGAATCATACCGTTGTAATTATCGATAGAAATAAGCAGCACCGCTTGCCTTATGATCTAGAAATACAATTGAATGAAAATTAACAACAAGAATCGATTGGAAAGCTTATTTTTGTTCTTCTAGCGGTAACGATATAATAAATTTGGTATGAAATGGATTCGATATTTTGTGGTGCTTGTTGTTTGGACTAACTACTACGCTGTGTTTTCTCAAGAAAATAAACCAACTGAAACTACACCAAAAATGAATTCTAAATTTTGTCTTGCCATTCACGGAGGAGCGGGAAATATGCTTAAGAAGGGCTTAACACCTGAAAAAGAGACCGAGTACCTAAACACCATGAAAGAAGCGCTGCAAAAAGGTTATGGAATGCTTGCTCAAGGTTCTGAAGCAGTTGATGTCGTTGAAGCGGTGATAAAAGTTCTAGAAGATTCGCCTCTGTTTAATGCAGGAAAAGGCTCTGTTTTTTCACATGATGGTACCAACGAAATGGATGCCGCAATCATGGACGGAAAATCACTAGATGCCGGAGCAGTTGCCACGGTACGCAAAATCAAAAACCCGATAAGTGCCGCGAAAGCGATTATGAGAAAATCAAAATTTGTATTTTTAAGCGGCAAAGGAGCGGAGAAATTTGCAGCATTGAATAACATCGAAATTGTAGACTCTACTTATTTTTTTACGCAAGCACGCTGGGACGAATATTTAAAAGTGAAGGATTCTAAAAAGACGAAACTAGATCATGACAACTCCAGTGGTTATTTAGAACCTTTCAATAGTTCAACCGATAAATACGGAACAGTAGGCTGCGTCGTGCTAGATGGTTTTGGAAATCTGGCGGCGGGTACTTCAACCGGAGGAACAGTCAATAAAGACTACAATCGCATTGGCGACTCGCCAATAATTGGAGCTGGAACGTATGCCAATA
Organism: Sphingobacterium thalpophilum; assembly: GCA_943325255.2. Classification (GTDB taxonomy): domain Bacteria; phylum Bacteroidota; class Bacteroidia; order Flavobacteriales; family Flavobacteriaceae; genus Flavobacterium. The sequence continues at coordinate 1,313 of CALPOS020000094.1, read as the reverse complement.
ATAAAACCTGCGCTGTGTCTTGCACCGGTCATGGCGAGGATTTCATCAAGCTAGTAGCCGCCTATGATGTGTCTGCTTTGATGGAATACAAAAAGCTGAAACTCAAAACAGCTGCGAAAAGGGTGATTAAAAAAATCACAGAGATAAAAGGACGCGGTGGACTAATAGCCGTGGATCATAAAGGAAACATTTCGATGGAATTTAGTACCAATGGCATGTTTCGTGGCGCTGTAGATAAAGACGGAAAAATGGAAGTCTACATTTACAAAAACTAAAATCGTTGCGCTTTTCGAAGTCGTAATTTCACTTCATTTTACTAAATCATACCAAGCTTCCAACCATTCAAAGGCGGGAAGCTTGACCTAGTACATTTCTAACTTTTCCCTATATTTACCCAAAATATTTATCAAATGTGTGCTACAACAAACAAGAATGAATTTATGCAGGAAGCCATTCGCCTGTCGATTGAAAATGTAACGAGTGGAAAAGGTGGCCCTTTCGGTGCAGTCATTGTAAAAGACGGAAAAATCATCGCTCGCGGTGCCAACCAAGTAACTTCATCGAACGATCCAACTGCCCATGCTGAGGTTGTAGCGATAAGAAATGCCTGCAAAGAACTTGGAAGTTTTCAATTGGATGGCTGTGAAATTTATACGAGTTGCGAACCATGTCCGATGTGCTTAGGTGCCATTTATTGGGCACGTCCCGATAGAATGTATTTCGCCAACACCAAAAAAGATGCTGCGGATATTCAATTTGATGATCAATTTATCTATGAAGAATTAGAAATCCCTTACACCAACCGCAAACTAGAAACAATTCCGTTGATGCGAGAAGAAGCATTAGAAGCTTTTCGCTTGTGGACAGAAAGCATCAACAAAATAGAATATTGATTCCCTGATTTTCATGATTGAATTCCTATTAAATAATCGAAAAATACAAACCGATAAAGCGCCAACGACGACTTTACTCGATTTTATTCGATACGACGAAAACTTGCGTGGCACTAAAATCGGTTGCCGTGAAGGCGATTGCGGTGCTTGTACCGTTTTGATCGGTTCTATGAAAAACGGAAAATTAACGTACATGAGTGCTACTTCCTGTTTGACACCATTGCCTAATGTGCACGGAAAACATGTGGTCACCGTTGAAGGACTCAATTTGCCGAACAAACTCAATCAAGCGCAACAAGCGATGGTTGATTGTTCGGGAACGCAATGTGGTTTTTGCACACCAGGTTTTGTCAACTCGATGTGTGGCTTTGCTTTAAATACTACGCAACCCACTTTAGAAAGCGCTATTAGTGCCATTGA
>CALPOS020000093.1 GCA_943325255.2 Sphingobacterium thalpophilum | reverse complement strand
TATTCTAAAATGTTTGCAAATACTGAATTCTCCAAGTTCGGGAAGAAGATATCAGAATCTGAACCATCTACAGATCCGTCTCCATTAACATCGGTTGCTAATGGTCCAAAATTAGAATTAGCAATATCTTCCAACAAAACGTCAGAATCACTACCATCTACAACAAGATCTTGATTCAAATCTCCTGAAAAGAAAGCCCAAACACCTGACTCTACTTCAATCATATTATCTCCTAACGCTTGACTTGAGCTAGAACTGAAATCGTAGTTCAAAGCAACAGCACCAACAGTTTGTGCCTCAGCACTCCATGTTTGAACTAAGTTACTTCCTTTTACTACAACATAGAATGATCCACTTGGTGCTCCTGCGAAGGAAGCAGACAGCGTACCATCAGTATTCAACGCAGCAGTAGTGGTATGAAGTGCTGCATATGGAGCAGTCGTTTCATGTAATTCTATAGTCAAATCTTCAACTTCAGTTGTACTCGCAGTTTGTGGGAATCCTAAATCTTGATTGAACTTAACAGAACGCATCGTAGAAGCACTATCATAATAACCTTGAACAAACAACGTCAAGTTTACAATTGAGTTGGTCGGACATGGATTAGTAGGGTTCAATAATGCATCTGTATCATCACAGTCATCATTTGTAACTGAATAACCTTCAGAAGGAGAACTAGCGTTTACAGTACACAATTGTGTTACTGCTGAACCAACCGCTCCGTATGTATCTCCATCAGCATCTGTATAGTATGGATACGTAACCGTTTTAGTAGCAGTAGTATCATCACAATCTGTTCCTGATGTAGCAGCTGAATAACCTGCTGGAGCACCAGCACCTGAACAAACAGAAGCACTTCCATTATCGTATCCATCATTATCTGCATCTACGTAGAACGTAGCAAATTGATAAATAGCAGCGTTAGTGTCATCACAATCAGTTCCTGATGTAGCAGCTGAATAACCTGCTGGAGTACCTTCACCTGAACAAACAGAAGCACTTCCATTGTCGTATCCATCATTATCTGAATCTACGTAGAACGTAGCAACTTGATAAATAGCAACGTTAGTGTCGTCACAATCAGTACCATTTTGTGTCAATGTTAAACCTGCTGGCACAGTAGCGCCGTAACAAGTAACTGCTCCGGTACCTACTGTATAAGTATCACCGTCAGCATCTGTATACAAAGTGTTTGATTGATAAACCAAGTTGTTGTTATCATCACAATCAGTTCCAAGTGAACCAGTTGAATATCCTGCTGGAGCACCAACTCCTGAACAAACAGAAGCAGTTCCGTTAGTATATCCGTCACCATCTGAATCTACGTTAAACGTAGCGAATTGATAAATGTTAATGTTAGAATCATCACAATCAGTACTGTTAGCTACATAACCTGAAGGTTGTGAACAAGCCAATTGCGAAACCGCAGCATTACCATAAGTGTCAGCGTCAGCATCCGCATACCAAGTAGTAGCATTGTTTACAGTAATAACAGAGTTTCCTGATGCAGTACAACCTGCAGCATTGGTATAAGTTGCAGTAACTGTCGCAGTTGCGCTTGGTTTAGCATACACAGTAGCAGAAGGCGTTCCTGTGTAAGCAATTGTAGCTGCCGCATCAGTAAACAATCCTCCTCCAGTAGAGCTCCAAACATAAGCTTGAGGCACCGGATTAGTTGCACCAGTAATATTAACACTGTAATCTTCATACTCACCATAACTAGAATAACTACAAGCGTTAGCAGCTACAACAGCTGAAGAGAATCTCGCCATGACACGCATACGAGTAACTCCATTCAAGAATGATGTTGGAAGCGTAACATTGACATTAACCACAGCGGTAGTTGAAGAAGTAGTCAAAGCCAGAAACTCTGCTGCATCAAAAACACCATTTTGGTTTCCATCAATCCAAATACCATATTGCTGACTAGAACTGCCTGATTGCAAACTCATTAGTGTTGCAACACCTGCAGTTACATTCGCAGTTAAGCCAGTGAAATTTCCATATTGCAAAGCAGATTGACCTGACGCATTATTTACAATACCTCCAAAAGAGAAATTGTTTAGGAAGTCAGTACCATCAGACGAACCAATAGTTGGAGTACAATACACTGAAGGTGGAATTGCTCCACCAGCACCTGTCAACAAAATCGCATTAACATCTGACGAACAAATCGTAGCTGTTGCAGGACTTACTGTAACGGACGTTGGTAAAGCTTGAATAGTAACTGCATAAGTAATAGCAGTTCCAGTACAAGTACCAACAACCGGTGTAATTGATAACGTTGCAGTTCCAGCGATACCTGTAAACGAAGGTATTTCAGTAACACCTGTTTGGTTAGCTAAACCAATAGCTGCACCACCTGTGATATTGAAAGTAGCACCTACTGAACCTGTCAAAGGAACTGCTGTCGTAGTTGTCCCTGCACAAACCGTTGATGGCCATGCAGTAGGAGCATTTACTGTAGGTGAAGGCACAATAGTCAACACAGCAACATTACTGGTTACTGGAGTACTACCACAAACATCATTAATTACTACATCATAGTTTCCTGCATTGGCTGGAGTAGCATTAGGAATAGTTATGCTAGAGTTAATTTCTCCAAACAAATCCACACCATTTAAACGCCATTGGTAAATCAAACTTGCACCAGTTGCTCCAATAGAAAGAGAAGCAGTCTCTCCTTGACAGAAAGTAGCAGGTTGTGGTTGACCAGCAATAGCAATTGCTGCAGCAATTCCTACAGTTACAGTTTCAGTATCTGAACAACCTGTTGAGCTAGTTACTGTTAAAGTATAAGTCGTTTCTGTAGTAACCGCAGTTGCAATCGGATTAGCAATGTTTGGATCACTCAAGAAAGTACTTGGAGACCAAGAATACGTAATCGTTGGCAATACTGGAGGTGTAAATGTATACGAAGTTCCTGTTGGAATATTCGCTACAGATGAAACTCCGTTGTTCGCTGTTACAGAAGAAACACTCGCAGGAGCTCCAGGAGTTACACTCAAGAAGTTTCCGGTTGCTCCAGTAATACCAATAGAAGCAGTCAAAGCATTAGGTACTAAATTGCCATAGTTAAAACGCACCACATTGGTCGTTTCAAACAACTGCACTTGGAAGTTATTAACAGCGTTAGCATTAGAACCACTACCACCAATAGAAACATTCGCCCATTGAACAGTAAGTACACGATTAGGAGACGTTCCTGTTACTGCATAGCTTATCGTACCTGTAGTATTATCATTATCATCCCACAATGGAGCAATGGTGTTATTGTTGGTTGTGGTTGCCAAGTTATTGCTGAATGAAGGTGGGGTTAAAGTTCCCAAACGGATAGTACCATTGGTACTCAAACCAAAATCAGTGAAAACAGTACCATTATAGGTAAAGTTAAAACCAATTGGTAATGGAAACTGAGTTACGTCGTCACCCACTGCAGTAGAAACAGTACCACCAGTTATTGGAGTGTAAGTTCCTGTCGATCCAGCAAAAGAATAGCTAGATGGAGCTGCAGTTGCAACAGGAGTATATGTAGCCAACAATTGACTATCAGTTCCTGTACAAACTACATTAGGAGTAGCAGTAGCGGTAGCAGTTATCGCTGGGTTTACAGTAACAGTTACTGTTCCGGTAGCAATACAACCTGACGCATCTGTACCTGTAACAGTATAGGTAGTGGTTGCAGTAGGATTAGCAGTAACAAAATCTAAGTTAAGTGGTCCAGACAAACTAGCAGACGCAGTCCAAGCATAAGTTGCTGCACCAGTAGCTGTCAATATACTAGTTGCCGCACCACAAATATTAGGAACACTAGCACTTACATTGATAGTCGGTGTAGTAACACTCAACTGAGCTACATTAGAATTGATACCTGGACATCCGCTAGGGCCTGCCACAACACATCTGTAGAAATAATTTCCAGCAGCCAAAGCCGCAGAACTGTTTACTGTTAAAGTAGCGCCTGTTGGAGTTAAATAAGTAGCGCCTGCTGGAGTAGCATTAACTACATTAGCCCAACCTGTAGTTCCATCGGCAGAATATTGCCATTGGAAACCAGCACCACCACTAGAAGAAACGGTAAAAGTTCTAGTGTTTACAGAATTAAAACAAACTGTAGCATCTTGAACCGCACTTGGACCTGTCGTTACTACAGATTGTGAAGTATTCACTACAACACCAGCAGCATTAGATTGAACAAATGAAGATCCGAAAGTAGCAACTACGAAAAAGTAGTAGCCATTTTCTGTAGCAGAAAGACCATTTACTTCTAATGATGCACCCGAAACTCCCAATGGGAAAGTAAGTCCACCAAAATCACCCGTAATAGCTTGTGCGTCATTCAATGTATTATCAGTAGCATAATACCACTCATAAGTTACACCTGTAGCAGGCACAGAAACAGTGCTGAAAGTATGATTACCTGTTCCGCAAATTGGAGTACCAAAAGTAGGATCTGTCGTCGTCAAATCAGACACAGTCAATAATGCACCTGTCGTTTCAATAGCTGGTGTACATGGACCTACAGGAGTAACTACACAAAGGTAGTATTTACCACTATAAACCGCAGCCGTAGCATTAGCAATCGATAAGGTATTGGTAAGTTGTCCACTATACAATGGATCACTTGCTAAGATATCAACATAAGTTCCTGTACCACCAGTTGGTGACACTTGCCATTGGTAACTAGCTACAGAACCTGAAGCAGCTGCTGTAAAGGTTGTAGTCGTTGGCGTAATACCATCATACTCTAACACTGTTTGAGATAATGGATTAGTTGTAATTGCGATCGGAGCAGATACCGTTACAGCCAATGCATTTGCAGCATTGCTGGTACAACCAGTTGTCAAATTGATATTTTGAGCCGTAATATTCGTCGTACCTGCAGTAAGCGGAGTTAATACTCCAGTAGCTTGATCAATCGTAGCTACAGCAGGGTTAGAAGAGAAATAAGAAGTAGTTACCTGACCATTAGTGTACGTAATTGGACCTGCAGGAATGGTTGGGCTACCCAAACAAATTGCTGTTGGACCAGTTGGGTCATTCACTACCTCAGCATTTTGAGTTACAGTAACTGTACCTGAAAGTGTATCACATCCATTCTCACTTATCGTAGCAACATAGTTTCTTGTTACCGTTGGTTTAGAATAAACGACAGCAGCATTAGTTCCTGTGTAAGGAACTGTTGCCAACGCATCGGTATACAAATCGGTTGTTGGTGCCCATGTTATCGGTTTAGGAACAGCCGGTGTGAAAGTATACGATGTCCCTGAGGGAATATTTGTCACCGACGATATACTGTTGTTCGCTGTTACTGAACTTCTCGTAGATGCGCTTGCTGGCGAACCAGGCGTAACACTCAAGAATGTTCCGCTAGCCCCAGTGATACCAATAGAAGCAGTAGGCAAGTTCGCTGCACTCAAAGTTCCGTAATTGAATCTAACCACATTGGTATTCTCAAACAATTGAACTTGATAGTTGTTTACGGGATTCGCAGTAGAACCAAAACCAGTACCGTTGTCACCAATAGGAACGTTCTGCCATTGAACAGTCAAAACTTGACTTCCAGCCGTTCCAGCTAAACTGTAGGTAATATTACCCGTTCCAAGATGATTATCATCCCACATCGGTGCTAATACGTTAGTACGATCCGTCAAGTCATTAGTCCATGAAGATGAAGCGATAGCCGCTCCAAGCGTCATATGACCATTAGTAGTCACACCAAATTGTGTAAACACTTGCCCATTATAGGTAAAGTTAAATCCAATTGGCAATGGGAATTGCGTTCCATCATCACCAATTGCTGTAGTCGCAGTACCACCTGTTATTGGAGTGTAAATACCAGACGAACCAGCAAAACTGTAACCTGCTAAGCCAGTTGGTTGTACAGCCGTCAACGTACTAATACCGTTTGCACATACTGAAGCAGGCGAAGCCACAGCGGAAGTAAGAATAGGGAAAGCATTAACCGTAGCAGTAAACGTTGTTGACGCAGTACAAACACCATCGGTTCCAACAACAGTATAAGTATAAGTGCCTAATGCCGTTGGAGTAATCGTTTGGGTAGCACCTGTCAAAGAGGTAGCAATACCGCTACCAACTGCAGGAGATGCAGTCCAAGTGTAGGTATAAGCACCAGCACTTGTAGCAGTCAGCGTAACCCCATTAGAAAGACATAATGGTTGGTTAGGTATAGCATCAATAGCATCAGGAGTATTTACGCTAGCAACAACCGTAAGTTGACCGCTTTCGCAACCTGATGTAGGATCTACAACGCTAACTTTAAAAGTTGTTGTAGCACTAATACTTCCTAAGTAAGTAGCTGAAACATTAGATTGTAACAAAGTCGTTCCGTCAGCAGCATACCATTTGAATAATGGCGTCACATAGGAATTAGCATCTGCAACAGAAACTGTTGGTATACTTACACCACAAGTAGCATCAAAAGTAGCCTGCGTTGGCGTTAATGGTGTTGCAGTGACATTAACAGTCACTGTATTGGTCGTTTTTGTGCAAGCACCTACTGTAAGTACCGCAGAATAACCTGTAGTTACCACAGGAGAAACTGTCGTAGAAAGTGTTGTATCTCCATTAGACCATAACACACTAGAAATAGCAGGAGAAAGAGTTCCTCCTAAAATAACATTCAATCTTTTCGTACTTAATGTTGCTGTTGCAGCACCATTATATGCGAAAGCAGTCATGTTATTTGTTGTTGTAGTGAAAGTAGTTTGAGCATTATTAATGCTATCAATACCTCCATGACTTAACTCTATGACAATATTAGAAATACCGTCCCAAACAAAAGGAGTACTAAATGTAATTGTATTTACTCCTACTGCATGCGTATAGGTTGCTGACGGAAATGTAGTTGTAAATCCTGAAACTGTCGACACAAAACCTGTTAGCGCCGTCAAACTAGAATTACCCATTTTTACAACAAAATTAGAATTTGTAGTACTATCTCCATTAGAGGTAATAGTATACTTTAGCGATGATATTGGCCCTGGAAATAATCCAGCAGCAGTCAACTCAGCAGCCGTAAATAATTGCTGCATTTTGTAACTAGCCCTTCTATTGCAAAAAGCTGTCAACTCTTCAGTCGCAGTAGTTGTTCCTGTACCTGTGCCAATCGTACCATTCCCTAAAGATGCAAAACCTGCAGTCAACACACTAGAACCAACATTACAAATGTTCGTAACAGTAGCCGTTGCCTGTGCTGTATAAGCCAATAAAGGCTCATCTTGATAACTGGCTCCTGTAAAAGTTTTAGTTAACGAATTCGCATCTGTGGCTGTTATAGACCAAGTAACCGCAGCATTAGCCGGAACAACCGTTGGGATTGTAGCAGTATAAGAATCTAACAATGGGAAACCATTAGTTGTGGTTGCAGTCATAGTAATTGCAGTTTGTGCAACACCGTTTAAAGTCCAATTTAGCAACACGCTAGTAACCGCACCACCACCAGGAGTAACGTCTGCAGTAATTGTTCTCGCCACGTTAGTACATTGATTTCCAGCAGGAGATATCACCACATTACTCAAGTTCGCAGCTGCTTTATTCGCCATCAAAAAGAAACCTGGCAAAGTAGTATTGGCCGGAGCGGTAGTGGTCAATGACGTAGCGGTTGTTGTAATCGCAACACCACCCTGAATATCATACGCACCGTTTACAGTAGTACTTCCAGCAATAGCATCTCTACCAGTTGAATCATCATTCAACTGAATCAATGAATTGGTAAAGTTAGCAGCACCAGCAGTGATACTAGCAGCCCAATACTTAGTTGTGCTGATTGCGCTGATATTTAAACCAGGCGTTCCTGCAGCATCACCATCAAAAGCTTCTGCTTGAACAGTAACTGTTCCTCCAGCATTGGTTGTTGGGTTTACTAAAGCAAATGTATTTAGTGTTCCTTTTCCGATTGGGAAAGTATAAGTAGATCCTGATACCAAACTTAATGGCAACGTCAAAGCTAAAGGTCCGTTTACATAAGCAGTCGTTGAAGTTCTTACCACACTTCCTACGGT
>CALPOS020000092.1 GCA_943325255.2 Sphingobacterium thalpophilum | reverse complement strand
ACTACAGCCAATTCCGTCAATAACTCTTGAATACTTCTTCGATTTGCGTTGGCTTCGATAACATACTCATTCTCATCAAAATTAGCCAATGGAGTTTGGTCATTCCTAGAAAAACGCAAAGCTCGATAAGCAAAAATGCGTTCGGCATCAATCAAATGCTGCAGTATGTCCTTGATGGTCCATTTGCCTTCGGCGTATCGATAATCAAATTTGTCCATCGGAATATTTTGAACAAACTTGATGAGTCGATGAACGGAAATTTCAAGTTCTTCTATCAAAGTATATTTTTCGGAAACCGAATGAACATAAGCCGCATAATAACTCGAATATTCGTTTGATTGTAATTGATTTGATTTCATGTTTAGTATTTAAGCGGAGTTTCTACTCGCATTCGTATTTCCAAATAACGACCGTGTCACCAATTTCTGATACACTTGAATCAGTTTATCATCGGGTTTGGATTCTTGATTTAATTCATGAATTCGTGACAACGCGTATTGCTGCACAGTCAATAATGGCTTCACAATATTTTCACGCACTACAATCGACGCTTTACCATCGGGATAATTCTCCATCAATTCTTTGTGTCCCGCAATTTTAAGCAATAAACGCTTGGTTTCCAAAAACTCATTGTAGATGATGAGCCAAAATTCGCCAAACTCTGGATCGTCTTTCATATAAGCGGTCAAGGGGAAAAAGGATTTTGCCAACGACATCATACTATTCTCCAGTAAAGTTTTAAAGAATAGTGAACTATCAAACAAATTTTGAACTTTATCCCATTGATTCGAATCTTCAAAATGTTTTAAAGCCGTTCCAACGCCAAAAAATCCTGGAACATTTTGCTTTAGTTGACTCCAAGATCCTACAAACGGAATCGCTCGCAATTCGGAGAAGTTTAATGTTTCTGAGTTTTTCCGCTTCGCAGGACGACTACCAATATTTGTTTTAGCATAATAATTCAACGTGCTCATTTGTTCGAGATACGGAATGAACTTCGGATGTTTTTTGAAATTAGAATACTTTTCAAACCCGACGGCTGCCAATTCATCGAGAATCAACTTTTCTTCTTTACTTAAAGAAGCTTGCGTTTCAGCAAATACTTGATTGGTCGCACCCGCACTCAATAAATTTTCTAGGTTAAAACGGCAAGAATCTAATGTTCCAAAATTGGAGCTGATGGTTTGTCCTTGCACCGTCACTTGAATTTCTTGATTTTCGATAGAAGATCCTAATGAGGCATAAAACTTATGCGTCTTTCCTCCTCCTCTAGCGGGCGGTCCGCCGCGTCCGTCAAAGAATATCACTTTGATTCCATACTTTCTTGCGATGGTAGTAATTTGTTCTTTCGCCTTATAAATGCTCCAATTCGCCATCAAGTAGCCGCCGTCCTTCGTTCCGTCAGAGAAACCAAGCATGACTGTTTGTTCCTTATTTCGAAGTTTAAGGTGATTGACATATTCCGTGCAGTTGTACAATTGTTCCATAATTGTAGCCGCATTCTGCAAATCATCGATGACTTCAAAAAGCGGCACTACATCAACGGTCGGGTGATCCCAATCGCATTGACGGATTAAGGCAAAAGCTTGCAGCACTTGCGCAGCACTGTCGCAATTGCTGATAATATAACGGTTACACGCTTTTTCACCATTTTTCGATTGAATCGTTTTCATCGCATAAATGGAAGAAAGTGTGGCGCGCGTCATCTCATCAATAAAGTCATCTGGATTCAATTTTCCTTTTATTGACGCAATAGAATCCAAAATTTCTGATTCGGAACCAGTAATCGGAGTCGGATATATTTCGGCAAAAACTTGCTCATGCATTTTGCTGTTTTGGCGAATATCTAAAGTTGAAAAATGGAAACCAAAAAGTTTCACCTTATTAATCAGTGTGTTCAATTCATCTAAATATAAAGACTGATGTTCTTCAACAATTAGCGTCTTTATTTTTTGAAGGCTACTTTCCAACTCTTCTAACGTAAGATAAATATCGCCGACAGAATAGAAAACAGAACGATAGATTTTCGACTCTAAATCTGCCAACAAAGTATCAACTTTAGAAAATGTAAGTTTTCGTTTTAGTTTTCGAATGTCTTTATAATAGCATTTAAGAATAGAAGTTCGCAAACGATCCGAAACATTTAGCGTAATCTCAGTAGTGACAAATGGGTTCCCATCGCGGTCTCCACCAGGCCAAAAACCTAAATCGAAAATTGGATTTTGAATGCTGTCATTGTCAAAAATATTCTTTTGAACATAACTTAAAATTTCACCGCTCGTTTCATAAAACACATTTTCAAGATACCAAATCAAGCTGACCGCTTCATCGTATGGACTTGGCTTCTGTTGTTTAATAAAAGGTGTTTTTCCGAGCTGAGAAAGCAATTTCTTGATATTCACTAAATCATCAATTCTGATGGCTTCTGTCAAATCGGTGATAATTCCCAAAACGGCACCGGGATAAAACTGAGTTGGATGTGCAGTCAAAACCGGTCGCACTTTGAATGACGCTAAAAACGAACGCAAGTCCTCCAATTTGTCTTTATCCTCAGCATTTTCCTTTATGTCACGCAAGGAACCTTTTCCTTCTAAATTATTTACAATCGCAAAAGCCGCATCCTCAATGGCATCAAAAAGGACAATTTGTCTTTCGATATACTGTATGAATCGAAACAACAAATCAACCCGATCCCATTCTGATGTATTATCTAAGTATTTGGTACTGAAGAAATCGACAATCTGAATCGGAGTTTCATGTTTTTTGAAACCCTTCTCGCAGACTTCAGAAAACAAAGGAAGCAGGACTCCAGTATTATCAATAGAAGCAAACGGCAATGTAAGAAATACGCTGTTATACACTTGGTATTTCGACAGTACATTTTGATTAAAACGTTCAATTTTGGGAAGCGTATACATGCTAATTTGATTTTAAAAATAAAAAACCCCAAGCATCAACTTGAGGTTTCATTATAAAATGTGTTCAAGTTGCTTACATATTCTTAAAAATGGTATGCATCAAACGTTTTTTATCGTTGATACTTTCCTCAAGAGAAATCATGGTTTCCGTTCTGTAAACGCCTTCGATATCATCAATCATGAAAATAACTTCTTTGGCATGTTTGGTATCTTTTGCTCTTATTTTACAAAAGATATTGAATTTACCTGTCGTTACGGAAGCTACAGTAATGAATGGTATTTCGTTGATTCTCTCCAAAACAAATTTTGTTTGAGAAGTGTTATTTAAGAATACACCGATATAGGCAATAAAAGAATACCCCAATTTGTCATAATCTAAGACTAAAGAAGAACCCATAATAATTCCTGCATCTTCCATTTTCTTCACTCTTACGTGAACGGTTCCGGCCGAGATCAATAATTTTTTTGCAATATCAGTGAACGGAATTCTAGTATTGTCAATCAACATATCTAAAATCTGGTGATCCACTTCATCTAATCGAAACTTACTCATAACTATAAAATTGTTTGTTTTTTGTTTATCGCTACAATTTAGAAAAACAAATTGAACTATTTACTACAAAAACCTAAAAAAATTAATTTAACGGCAAACCATTAACAATTTTGATGTTTTTATCTAAACAAAAATCAGCTTTTTCATTTAATTTCGGTATGCTAACTTCTTCGTTTGAGTAAAGTGCATTTTTTGCATCAAATTCAAAATGTCCAAAATAAGAATCCAAAGTGCCTATTTCTGCGAAATAAGCTTCAAATAAAACCTGATTTTCAATTAGTCTTTCTCTAAATTGAATGGCAAAATTCGTGCTTTTTATAATACCATCATAATTTATTTTGACATTTTTATAAACAATATCGTAAAAAACGACTTTATTTTGAGGAATTCTCAAGTAATCTTCGTTTTTGTTATTAACTATAACGTTTTCGTAAATATGCTGTAAACCGGCAAGTAATGATAGAAAAATGAATTTTCTAGTTTCTTCCCTTTGATAATCATTCGCGAAATGTCCCGCTTCAAAAAGAATTGTCGGCACAGCCAAAAACTGAAACGTGTCGCCCACACAATTTAAATTAAAGGCATCATCAAATCGACCTACTTGATTTGGGATAAGTTGTTGTAAAGTATTATTCATGGCGACGATGACATCAACTGCCCGTAATCTGGTGTCATTGTACTCACATTCTTGATTGTAAGCTGGTGCCAGAAAGGAAACTGTCGCTGGTTGACCCGTATTTCCTGCTCCAAAAATCGTTCGTTGATCGTGCAGGTTGAAGCAGTAATCTGGTTGAAAGTCATCAAACGCTTTTCTCAAAATCTGACTTTCTGGTTGCGACAGATTTTGCGCGTCTCGATTCAAATCAATCCCATTGGCATTTTCTCTGGTATACGCCAATGCGCCGTCTGGATTCAGAATAGGAAAACACAACAAAGTAAAATGACTGAGAAAAACCTGCGCTTCTTTGGTTCCGCTATTCAAAAACAAAAGCAAATCCAAAAGCGCTTTGGTGGTTGTGCTCTCGTTGCCGTGCATTTGCGACCAAAGTAAGATCTTCGTTTTTCCAGTTCCTATAGTATACGAGTAGATGGGATTTTGCAGCACGGAATTTCCTTCGACTTTCAGTTGATCGTTGGTATTCCATTTTTGAAGCATTGGTTCAACGTCCTTTAAAGTAACATATCTGCCTTGCACACTTTCTAACTTAAATTGCTCGTTAATTTCTATGATACTCATATTACCTATTTAAAAATATCTATTTTGAAGCATCAATAGATTTATATTCAAAACTTTTTTCTGGCACTTTCCCTTTCACATTCTCAAAATGCGGCATTAACATTTTTAAATCTTCATTAATATTTCCGGTTGGAAAAAATGGTTGACCAATGTGAACTTCTTTTTGCCCATAATTGAATGCCACTGGGATAATAGGAACTTTGGCCTTTAGTGCAATATAATAGAAACCCGTTTTCAATTCTATTACTTTTTTTCTTGTTCCTTCGGGTGAAATCGCCATCCTAAAAAAGTCTTTCTCTTCAAAAATGGCTGCGATAGAATCTACTTTATTCAAGCCACCTGTTCGATCGAGAGGTGCTCCGCCCATCCATCTAAAATACCAACCAAATGGAAAACGAAACAACTCCTTTTTTCCAACAAAATTCATTTCTAAGCCAGTTATTCCGCGAGTGAAAAGCCCTAAGTAGAAGTCGTGCCAACTCGTATGTGGAATCACCATCAATATGCACTTTTTAATTTCGGGATTGATGGCACCTGTAATCTTCCAACCCATCAAGCGACAGAAAATAAAGTAATAAAGACTTTTTTTCATCTTAAACTATTTCTGTAAAATTAACATTAATCTCTTATTTTTGAAGAAAATAATTTTAATGTTACGAAGACTTCTAAGTTATCTTATACCAATCAACGTTTATCAGAAAAATTCTGCGATTAGTAAATCGATTGAAGTCAATTGGAACAACGGTGAACTCGTACTTGATTCTAAAAACACGAACTACTCCTACGGCAGTCTGCAACGGATTTTGCGAATTGGATTAAAAAAAATTGGTTTTGAAAACATTCGAGCGATGGATAGGATTCTCGTCCTCGGTGTTGGTGGAGGCAGCGTGTTCAAAACATTGGTAGACGAAATTAAATTTAAGAATAAATTAATCGGCGTAGAAATAGATGAGGAAATGATTCAAATCGCCAATAAGTACTTCGAATTAGACAAAATACCGAATCTGACCATCATTATTGATGACGCCTTTGAGTTCGTTTTGAAAACAAAGAAGACCTACGATTTGATCATTATCGATATTTTTGAAGATACGAAAATGCCGAATTTTGTTTATGAAACGTTCTTTATGAACAGAATAGGAGATTTACTCAATAGCAAGGGATTCATTCTCTTTAACACCATGCTTTTGGATGAAAAGCAAAACCAACGGAACCTGGAATATATAAAGAATTTCAACGCAACGTCGTATACAAGTTATTCCATACCCCGCGTAGAAAGGCACAATGAAATAATTATTATTCAAAAGAATATAATGCAATAGTCAACGTTTTCTAAAACCTTTAATATTAATTCATGCAAAATAAATTAGTACTACTTGTTGTCTTTGCGATTTTCGCGGCAGTTGCTTTCAGACCTACTAAAGAAAGTAAGACTGCAAAAGCGGCGGTCAAAATGCAGGATTTCGTGATTGATATTTCAAAGTATTCAAGAACAATTGATAGTAATTTCATTATCATACCGCAAAACGGACCTGAATTGGCGTTTGAGAAATTGAATACATCAGGGAAATTTCGCACGACTTATTTAGATGCCATTGATGGTATTGCCGTTGAAGATTTGTTTTATGACGGGAAACCTAAAATCGACAACTATCGACTGCAAGTCCTCCGAAAACTGCAAAAAGAAAAACAAGTCATGGTTTCCGATTTCATTACCCAAGAGGAGTCAATCGAAACCGTAAAAGCGCAGAGTGCAAAGGAAAAATTCTTGCTCTATCCACGTATAAGCACCAACGAACATTATCGAGAGATTCCCGAAATAGTGCCGAACGAAAACAGCAATGATATCCTAAAATTGAGCGATGCGAAAAATTATCTCTATCTCATTAACCCCGCAAATATCCGAACGAAGCGCGCTTATTTGAAAGCCATCGCAGAGACCAATTTTGACATGATTACGATTGATTTGTTTTTTAATGATGAACCGTTAACCTCGAAAGATATCGAACAACTAAAGAAAAAAGCCAATGGCGGAAAACGTCTTATCATTTCTTATGTCAATATCGGGGCAGCAGAAAATTGGAGGTATTATTGGAATCGAAGTTGGAAACTCAACGACCCATCTTGGATCAAGAAAAAATATGTGGGCTATGAGGACGAGTTTTATGTCGAATTTTGGCATGAGGACTGGAAAAAAATCATTTACGGAAATAACGATTCTTATCTCAAGAAAATACTTGATGCAGACTTTGACGGTGCTTTCCTAGACAACGTTGAAGCTTATTATTTCCTATATAACAAATAAATTATCATTTGTGGGTTAATAAATTTATCGTACTTTTAGTTGGCAGGAAAAGGTGAAAATCACAAACCAAATTTCATAATTTATGCCCGAACCAAAACAATCTATTATAGCTAAACTTTTGATCGGAAATGTATCGCGTTTGCCTAAGTCCAAATACAATCCAATTCAGAAACGAATACTGAATATCAAAGCGATTTGGAACAACGACCACCAAGATGACAACGGAATTGAAAAAATAATTCGTTTGCTGCTCTCCTTTTCGCAAATGCTTTTTCCTGGAATTTACATTAAGTATTTTGCATCAAAAATAGGAAATGCATACGAAGATTTGGCTCTTGACTTGTATGTACTTTTAAAAGTTAGCTTTCCTTTAGTTTTGATTTTATACGAATGGCATCAATTTCCTGTGCTAACTTGCATATTAGTGTATCTTCTTCTAGAAACTGTCCTGTATATTCCAACACTGATTTTTGCTTCGGATTTGTTTTCCAGACCGCGATCGTACAAACGTTCAATGTTATTATTGTTCTTTAATTATTTGGAAATTGTTTTGGCATACGCCGTATTGTACTCCAACGGAAATCATCTCAACAAACCCTTTCTTCATTGGTTTGATTCCGTCTACTTTAGTATCGTTACTTCTTCCTCTATAGGCTATGGCGATTTCTATCCGGTGACTACCTACGGCAGATTTCTCGTTAGTACACAAGCCTTGCTCTTCTTGTTCTTCGTTGTTTTATTTTTGAATTTTTTCTCAACGCAAATCAAAAGTAAAGGCTATTTTGACCACGAAAACAAAGAATAAACTTTGCGCCTTTGCGTCTTTGCGAGAGTAAATTAATTTTCTCGCAAAGACGCAAAGGCGCAAATAAAATAGATTAAAAAAAAATGTTATATGCAATTAGTTAGATTTAAAAACTAAAAGAAAACCGCATAGAAGCATAGAAAAAAAGTTCGTTCGAGACCAATTATTGGTTCACATAGCTATGTTTTACTATACTAAAATGAAATGCCTAAATAAAACCCATAAAAACTATGTT
>CALPOS020000091.1 GCA_943325255.2 Sphingobacterium thalpophilum | reverse complement strand
GGTGTATGGTTCCTTTGTTGGTAGTTACGATGAAAGTCCCATCGTCTAATTTGTCGATGGTTTCTGCTTTTTCGTTGAGGGTGAAACCCGGTTGAAACTGTTTGATTTGTTCCATTAAGTTCGTGACTAAGTCGCCTGCTAAAACTTCGGGATAACCTGGAATATCAAAGATGGGTTTTTTAGGATACAATTCGGAAAGCTGCCCGCCAGGTTGTGGTAAAGCGTCGATGATATGGCATTTGAGTTTGAGCAATCCCGCTTCGAAGACTGCGAAAAGTCCGGTTGGTCCGGCGCCTATGATGAGTATATCTGTTTCAATCATTTTTTTGAGTTACTGAGTTGCTGAGTTGCCGAGGCGCAAAGGTTAGAAAAGCAGCCCTTTTATGAACTGATAATTATCATTTTTAGATGAAATTGTTATTATATTCCTGAGTGCGTGAGATTTGATATTAAGAGGAGAATGTCCAGTGGACATTCGGCCTTTTTTTGTTAGTCCCATTGCAACGATTGTTTCTATCTATTTCAATACTGCGTGAGGGATTGGAGCAAAGTACCGCGTACTGCGGAAAGCCCGACCCTTGTGGTCACGCCCACCCTTCGACTGCGCTCAGGGTGACATTACGCAATATTAACAACAGTTTCGATTTGTGGTGCAAACTTCTTAATCGTAGTTTCTACTCCCGCTCGCAACGTCATTTGATTGACACTACAGCTGATGCACGCTCCTTCGAGACGCACTTTGACGTGTTTTCCGTCCTCAATTGAAATCAAAGAGATGTCGCCGCCGTCCGAATTGAGGAAAGGTCTGATTTCTTCGAGCGCTTTCTCTACGTTGATGGTTAATTCTTCTGTGGTCATTTTTTGGATTATTAGATTATTGGATTGTAAGATTATAAGATTTTAGGACTGTAAGAAAATGTCTTAAAGTCTTAAGATCTTACCGTCTTACCATCTATTTTTTCACAGCAGAACATCCTGCCATTGTTGTGATTTTAATTGCTTCCGTTGCGGGTAAGTTTTCGTTTCTTTTTACAACTTCTTCCACTACATTTCTGGTAATTTCTTCGAAAACACCTTCGATAACGGAACCCGTTTGCATCGCTGCTGGTCGACCATAATCGCCTGCTTCACGGATCGATTGCACGATGGGAACTTCTCCTAAAAACGGCACTTGCAAATCTGCGGCTAAGTTCTTTGCGCCTTCTTTTCCGAATATATAATATTTGTTATTCGGCAGTTCTTCTGGAGTGAAATACGCCATGTTTTCGATGATTCCCAAGACGGGAACGTTGATGCTGTCTGACAAAAACATCGACACTCCTTTTTTGGCATCGGCTAAAGCAACAGCTTGCGGTGTACTCACGACAACTGCTCCCGTAATCGGCAACGATTGCATGATTGATAAATGAATATCGCCTGTTCCTGGTGGTAAATCAATCAACATAAAATCGAGTTCACCCCAATCGGCATCAAAGATCATTTGATTGAGCGCTTTGGAAGCCATGGGTCCACGCCAAATCACTGCTTGACTCGGTGCAGTGAAAAACCCGATGGATAAAATTTTGACTTCGTAACTTTCGATGGGTTTCATTTTCGAGCGTCCATCGACGGTTATGGAGATTGGTTTTTCCGACTCAACGTCGAACATAATGGGCATCGATGGTCCGTAGATATCAGCATCTAAAACGCCAACATTAAAGCCCATTTTCGCTAAGGTTACGGCTAAATTTGCCGTTACGGTTGATTTACCAACCCCGCCTTTTCCTGAGGCAACCGCTATGATATTTTTGATTCCAGGAATTGCTTTCCCTTTTATTTCGTTAGGGTTTGACGCTTTTTCTGGCGCTTCCACTTTGATATTTACTTTCACTATAGCTTCTGGAGAAAACTGCTCGTGTATGAGTTTTTTGATATCGTCTTCAGCTCTTTTCTTAATGTGCATGGCTGGTGTGGCGATGGTCAAATCGATGACTACTTCATTGCCAAAAACCACGATGTTTTTTACGGCACCACTTTCTACCATGCTCTTTCCTTCGCCCGCTATGGTGATGGTTTCGAGCGCTTTAAGAATTTCGTTTTTATCTAATTTCATTGTATGATAAGGCTGAACAGTTTATGTTTATTTAAACTGCATTTAGATTGCAAATATAGTTTGAATAGTTCAATCGAAAAAAGAGAATGCCGAAAAGTTTTGGCAGACAAGTATTAAAGTTCTGTTAGAATTTCGGGTTGCCAAAAGTGTTTTTTGAAGTCGACTATTTGGTTGTTTTCGACGGCGACGCCTTCGCTTTCAAGAAGCTGTTGCATGAGATTGGTTCCGTCGAAATGGTGCTTTCCCGTCAGCAAACCATTGCGATTGACAACGCGATGTGCGGGAACGTCTTCGATATTGTGGCAGGCATTCATCGCCCAGCCGACCATTCGTGCAGATCGACCTGTTCCTAATGCTTTAGCGATTGCGCCATACGACGTGACTTTACCGTAGGGAATTTGTCGGGCAACAAAATACACACGCTCGAAAAAATTCACTTCCATAATTAATTGTACATCAATTTGAATACAGTAAACGCTGCAATCAATCCGGTAATCGAACCAATAATATTGTTGATATTCTTCATGAGGAACGTGGTTTTTGCTTCGATCATTTTAAACGACACGATGTATAAATAAAAAACCGAAAAAGAACCCAGCATCACACCCAAAACAAAATTGATGATTTCAAATTTCTCAAAATGAAAATAGCCAGAACTTGCTATGCTGATACTTGTAAACACATAGAAAGGAACGGGAAGAAAATTTAACATTGACAAAAGAATTCCGTGATAGAAGCGATTGGTTTTACCTTTAATCTTGATGTCCTTTTGTTGCTTTTTGGGTTTCTTGGCAATCCAGAAAAAATAGACGCTTAGGGCCGTGAAAACAAGAATTCCAATTTCTTGCAGGAGCGAGATAATTTCTAAATGAATGCTAATAAAACGAGCAAAAATTACTGCAACGTAAGTCTGTAGAAAAACAACAATCGACGCTCCAACGGCAAAACTCAACGCCTCATTCTTGCCTTCTTCTAAACTAATTTTGGCTGCCGTCATATTGATTAATCCAGGGAGAATAACCGCTAGGACTGCAATACAATAACCCAAAATTAGTGGCAAGACAAAGTCCATCTATTTGATTTTAAAACGAATATACGTAATTGCTTTATTAATTTCCAAATATTGATTTTCGTAGAACGTTTGAATGGTGGTAACTTCCGATGGACTGCCTTCGTTCTTATAGACATTGTGGTTGGCATAAAGCACTTCGTGATCTTCTCCGTGCAATAGACCTAAAGTATAACCGTGCATAAATTCGCTGTCGGTTTTCAAATGCACCAGCCCGTCTTTTTTGAGGATTTTCTTGTAAAGTTGCAAGAATTCCGAATTGGTCATTCGGTGTTTGGTGCGTTTGTATTTGATTTGCGGATCGGGAAAAGTAATCCAGATTTCGTCGACTTCGTTTGCAATAAAAAGATGATTGACTAATTCGATTTGTGTTCTAACGAAAGCGACATTATGCAAGCCATTTTCAACAGCAGTTTTCGCGCCGCGCCAAAATCTTGCTCCTTTAATATCGATTCCGACGAAATTCTTGTTGGGATAACGTTCTGCTAATCCGACGGAATATTCGCCTTTTCCACAGCCCAATTCGAGAACAATTGGATTATCGTTTTTGAAAAAATCGCTGTTCCATTTGCCTCGCAATGGGAATTGGTCGGAAACCACTTCCTCTCTCGTCGGTTGAAATACATTTTCGAACGTTTCGTTTTCTTTGAATCTTTTTAACTTATTTTTACTTCCCACGATATAACTTAATGTTTTGGCAAAATTAACGAAATATATAAGACCGAAACTATATTTATCTTCGCGCCACCAACTTAATAATTTTGCCCATGACTTCGGATTCAATCGAAAAAAATGTGTTAGTAGCTCCACTGAATTGGGGATTGGGGCATGCGACGCGTTGTATTCCAATTATTAAAGGATTGGAAGAAACCGGATACACGCCAATACTCGCTTCCGATGGTCAAGCATTAGCTTTATTAAAAAAAGAATTTCCACATTTAAAGTCCCTTGAATTGCCGTCGTATGAAATTGAATACGCTAAGGAACGTTCGGATTTTAAATGGAAAATGTTGAAAAACATGCCTACCATGATCGACGCCATTTTGGAAGAGAAAAAAATGGTCAAAAAATGGGTCAAGGAATTTAATCTCATTGGTGTCATATCGGATAATCGTTTGGGCGTTTTTAGCAAGAAGGTTCAAAGTGTTTTTATCACGCATCAATTGAATGTTCTTACTGGAACAACTACCTGGATTACGAGTAAATTACACCAACACATCATCAAAAAATACGACGAATGTTGGGTGCCAGATTTTGAAGATGAACCCAATTTAACTGGAAAATTAGGGCACTTAAATTCGACATATTCGCACATTAGATATATCGGACCACTGAGTCGTTTTGAAAAAAAACCAGTCGCAAAGAAATATGACTTGATGATTATACTTTCTGGCCCAGAGCCACAGCGAAGTATCTTGGAAAATATTCTGAAAGAACATATTCACGAATTTGACGGTAAGATCGTTTTTATTTATGGCAAAATGGAAGCACGTCAGAAAAAAACGCAAGTTGACCAAGTGACCTACTACAATTATATGACCTCAGCAGAATTAGAACAAACCTTTAACGAAAGTGAAATTGTGCTTTGCCGTTCGGGTTATACCAGTGTGATGGATTTAGTGAAACTAGAAAAAAAGGCATTTTTTATTCCAACGCCAGGACAGTATGAGCAAGAATATTTAGCCAAAAGACTCAAGAGAAATGGCTTTTTCCCCTATGCGAGACAAGAAAAATTTTCGTTTAGACAAGTTCATGAAACCGATTTGTATCGGAAACTGATTCCAAAGATGGAGCCAATCCATTGGAAGAATTTATTTTGCCTTTTCGAGCGTAAAGGAGAACTCTGATCCTTTGCCGAATTCGCTTTCTATATAAATTTTCTCATCGTGCGCTTCGATAATGTGTTTTACGATTGACAAACCGAGACCAGATCCGCCTTCGCTTCGAGCGCCACTTTTATCTACACGGAAGAATCGTTCAAATAGTCTAGAAATATGCTGTTTTTCAATTCCTTCCCCATTATCCTTTATCCTAACAATCACCTTGTTTATGGTGAGACTTTCGATACTCACTTCTGTAGATCCTTTTTCTTTGCCGTATTTGATAGAATTCATAATGAGATTAATCAATACCTGTTCGATTTTCTCGCTGTCCCCCATCACAATAATAGGCTTGTTATATTTCATATCAAAAATCAGCAAGATGTCTTTCTTGGACGCTTCCATTTCGAGTAGGTCAAAAACATTTTGAACTAGTTTTACGATATCAAATGGATGAATCTCGAGATTGAGATCCCCCATTTCGAGTTTCGTAATCATGTCTAAATCTTGAACAATGTAGATCAATCTTTCAACGCCTTTTTCCGCACGTTGCAGGTATTTTTTTCGGATACTTTTGTCGTTCATAGCTCCATCCAGCAGCGTAGAAAGATAGCCTTGAACGGTAAATAGTGGTGTTTTTAATTCATGAGAAACATTCCCAATAAATTCTCGACGGTATTCTTCTCGAACTTTGAGCATTTCGATTTCGAGTTTTTTGTCGGTGGCAAACTTTTTTACTTCACGCGTTAAAGTTGCCATATCGGTGGTAATCGGCTGACTTCTGAAATTGGATGATTCTAAAAGAGAAACGTCGTCGTAGATCTTTTTAACCCGACGATAAATAAAATGCTCAACACGATATTGCAGCACAAAAAAAGAAAAAGCCGCAATCGCAACTGCGAAAATCAAGCAGAAGTGGAGTGAAAACTCAAAAAAATAATGGGTCAAAAAAGCAATGACACCCGTTGAGAACAACGTGATATATAGCGCCGAAACGACAGCAAACTTGTATGTTTTTTTGAAATTAAAAACCATATTTTTTGTCGCCAAAATGGGTTAAGCTGGCGACAACAAAGATATTGTAAAAAGCGATAAATTGGTTATGCTTCAAACTTATAACCTACGCCTTTAATCGTTTTGAAGAAATCATCTCCGATTTTTTCCCGAAGTTTTCTAATATGCACATCGATGGTTCTTCCGCCAACGATGACTTCGCTTCCCCAAACTTTGTCGAGAATTTCTTCTCTTTTAAACACTTTTCCAGGTTTGGACGCCAAGAGATAAAACAATTCGAATTCTTTTCTAGGTAAAATAATCTCGAGTTCATCCTTGATAATTTTGTATTCTTCCCGATTGATTTCGATCCCGCCAACATTTAAAGTCTCCGAACCTTTTTCCTCTTCATGCTTTAGTCTTCGCAGTAAAGCCTTTACTTTACTAACGAGCAATTTCGGTTTGATGGGTTTAGCAATATAGTCGTCTGCGCCAGCTTCAAAACCAGCAACTTGAGAATAATCTTCGCTTCTAGCAGTAAGGAATGTAATAATTACTTGACTTAATTCTGGAATACGGCGAATGTTTTCGCAGGCTTCAATACCATCCATTTCAGGCATCATTACATCCATGATGATAAGATGTGGGATTTCTTTTTTAGCTTTCGCAATTGCTTCTTTACCATTGCTTGCGGTAACAATTTGATAACCTTCTTGAGCGAGATTATATCCAAGAATCTCTAAGATATCTTGTTCGTCGTCTACTAATAAAATCTTGATGTCTTTCTTCTTCATACAAGCAAAATTAAGGGTTTAACGCACCTATTTATAAGTGTTTTTCAACAGATGAATTCCTATGCGATTGTAAATGTAAAGATAAAAGAATCGTGATAAATCATGTTTACTATTATTTAATCTCTTAACAATTCGGTAATACTATGCAAACTTAATCGTAACAGCTAGTTAACATGAACTTTACAGCGTCGGCGTTCCTTTGCCAAAAATTTAACATCCTATTAAAATGAGAATCAAGTTTTTATTCATTACCCTGTTTGTCTGTACGATTGCTTTAGCCCAAAGTAAAGGATCCATTACAGGAGTACTTACTGATAAAGAGGCAAACAATGCTACTTTACCTTTTGCCAATGCTGCCATCAAAGGAACTACGATTGGGACCACCACCGACGAAAAAGGAAAATATACGCTTACCGTTGCAGCAGGAAACCACACCATCGTCTTTAGTTTTTTGGGATATGAGAACGTTGAAGTGCCTGTTACAGTAAAAGCAGGAGAAGCCATTACCATTAATAGAGCTTTAGGTTCTGGAAGTTATAAATTGGAAGATGTTGTTGTAAAAGCTAGCGCCGGCGGAAGAGAAAAAGAAAGTGCTTTATTATTAGATCAGAAAAAAGCAGTAGAAATTAAGCAAAGTATTGGTGCTCAGGAAATGGCGAGAAAAGGAGTGAGTAATGTTCAAGAAGGCTTAACTAAAATTACAGGGGTTTCTAAAGTTGAATCGAGAGGTTTATTTGTTCGTGGACTAGAAGAACGGTATAACAATTTATTGATTAATGACTTACAAGCCCCATCTAATAGTCCGTTCAAAAAAATAATCCCTTTAGATTTATTTCCTACTGATATTGTTGGTGTTTTAAATGTTTATAAAACCTTCAATCCAAATATCCCGGGAGATTTTGCAGGAGCTACAATTAATATAGAAACTTCTCAACCGAGAGCTAGCATCACCAAAATCAGTACAAGTTTTGGTTATACAACCAATAATAATGGACGTGAATTTCTTATTTCAGAAGATGCTAATACTACACAGGGCTTTTTAGGACTACTAGGAAAAGACCGAGAATTGCCATCTGCTTTTCAAAACGTTCCTTCGGGAAAAATTCTTACACCAGCACAATATAATGACGCGAGCAAACAAAATTCATGGAATGTTGATCAATCAAGTAGCCCAATAAATTCGGGTATTGGTTTCTTACATACTGAAAAATTCAATCTCGAAAAAAACAGAAGTATCAGTTATATTTTTTCGATGAATGCCGATAACAGGTATCAAGTTTTAGAAGGTATTG
>CALPOS020000090.1 GCA_943325255.2 Sphingobacterium thalpophilum | reverse complement strand
CCTTAGGCGGAAACCAGCTTTGTGACAATGATACTGCGACGGTAACGGTTGCTGTGGATCAACTTCCAAATGCAGGAACTTCTTTTGGAAATCAAGATGTTTGTACTTTACAAGGTACTTTTGATTTGTTTTCACTATTGAGTGGTAATCAAGCAGGTGGCTTATGGACTGATGCAACAGGTCAAACAATTACTAGTACAATTGATATATCTGCTTTCGAACCAAATACCTATAGTTATACTTATACCGTAAGTAATTCTTGCTTACCAGAGGATAATGAAACGGTTCAATTTACAGTTTTACCTAATCCACTTTTAGAAGTAAATAATATTGTTGTTTCTTCTCCTAATTGTAGCGGAGACAACGTCGTAGTGAGTTTTTCAAATATGGTAGATGGTGAATATGTTTTGAATTTTGATTTAACATTGACAAACGTCTTATTAAATCAAAGTGCAAATGTGACTATAGTAGACGGAATTGGAACATTAGAGATTAACTCGAGTATAGTGCCCTTAGTTGGAACAACTAGAATAACTTTTTTAAGTATAACAAATGCAAGTACTTCATGTACAACCATACTGAATCCAAATATTAGTGCCGACTTCATTATTCAGCCAAGTTCAAATTTAGACAGTGTCAATTTAAGTGCAAGCAATGTATGTTTTGGGAATAGTATTCTTGTTCAAATTACTGGAGCAACGGGATTGACAGACGGGACCTACCAATTTGTTTATTCTATACCTAGTGCAACACCTACTGTTGATACAACAGCTGAAATAAGTATAGTTGGAGGAGCAGGACAATTTACAGTGGCAGATACTGCCATCTCAAGTTTTGGTAGTTATTCGCTAACAATTGATTCGATAATAAATCTGTCTGGCGGTTGCAATAATCTGAGCGAAGGTGCTTCCACAAATTTTGAAATATATGCGATACCAGATTTGTCGAATGCAATCCTTAGTGCAGATACCGCATGTATTAATTTTTCAAATGAGGTGTCTATTACCAATGAGCTAAATCAAACGCTTAGTGACGGAAGTTACGCAATTACCTACGAATTATCAGGCGCAGTTACAGCGACGCTTACCGATACGGTAAACATAGCTAATAATTTAGGGGTATTTACGATTCCGGCGTCAAATTTAAATGTAGTCGGTTCGGTTACAGTAACGATCACTCAAATAGCTTCGACAATTGGATCATGCGGTGCGGTAACTATCGGAATTGACCCAATCACTTTCGAAGTATCTGAATTACAAACACCAATACTTTTACCAAAAGGAAATGAGTTTTGTATTTCAGATAGCCCAACAATTGCAAACTTAACCACTAATATTTCCGGAACGCAAACTGTAGTTTGGTATAATGCCGCAAGTGGAGGAACTGCATATGCTGATACAGATTTACTGATTGATACCACAACTTATTACGGCGCTTATGTTTCTGCTTCTGGATGTGAAAGTGCGACGAGATTAGCTGTAACTGTCGATCTAACGAGATGTGAAGATATTTTAATTCCAGATGGATTTTCACCAAATGGCGATACGGTTAATGATGAGTTTGTCATTAAAGATATCGAAATTGCTTACCCAGGATTTACATTAGAAATCTATAATCGCTACGGTAATATTTTGTACAAAGGAAATATCAATACCCCAAATTGGGACGGAACAACAACCGAGGGTGGAATGAAACTGGGGAACAATGTCGTACCAGTCGGAGTATATTTTTATATCCTCAATTTTAATGATGGAGAGCGAGAAGCCAAGCAAGGCCGCTTATATTTGAGTAGATAAGATTTTGGATAACGCCAATGTAGCGTTCAAATTTGAAACAAGACTATGTGCAAGCATTGCCCAATAAAAAAAGAGTATCATCCTATGAATAACAAGATGAAAATAAGACCTTTTAACTATATTATCTTTACGGTGTTTGTACTGGCATCAGTGCATATTAAAGCACAACAAGATCCACAGTTTACTCATTATATGTATAATATGAGTGTGATTAATCCAGGATATGCCACTGATAATGCTGGTGTCATCAACCTTGGAGGATTATACAGAACGCAGTGGGTTGGAGCAGTAGGAGCTCCTAAAACCGGGACGCTATTTGCACATTCACCTATTGCAAAAAGAGTTGAAGTGGGATTGTCTATTATTAGCGATGCTATTGGAGATGTTGTTCATGAGAATAATATTTATGCAGACGTTGCGTACGTCATTCCACTTTCTGAAACGAAAAAGTTATCCTTTGGTGTGAAAGCTGGAATCACCTTATTCGATGCAAATTTTAACGGATTTAAATACACCGATGCTACGCCAGATCAAGCATTTGCAGGTAATATCAATCAGAATTTTCCAAACGTAGGAGCAGGTGCTTTCTATTTCGGAGAAAATTACTACTTGGGTTTGTCTGCCCCAAATTTCTTGACTACGAAACATTTGGAGTCAAAAGATGGACTTAAAACCACTGGCGTCGAAGAAGTGCACTATTTCTTTACTGGAGGATATGTATTTGACTTGAGTCAAAGTATTCGGTTCAAACCGGCTTTTATGACCAAAGCAGTTACTGGGGCGCCACTTTCCATGGACTTAACTGCTAATTTCTTATTTAACAATCAATTTGAAGTTGGTTCGGGTTATAGAGTGGATGACTCCGTGAGTGGCTTAGTCGCTTTTTCAATCACACCAAATTTCAGAATAGGTTACTCTTACGATTATACGCTTACGAATTTAGGTGAATTCAATTCAGGCTCACACGAAATATTTTTATTGTTTGATTTAGATACTTCGAATCTGAAATCGAAAGGCTATGAAAAATCACCAAGGTTCTTCTAACAACTAAGAAAATGAGAAATTTTTATTCTATACTTTTTATAATTTGTTTCTGCAGTGGACTTTTTGCACAAAAGGCGACTGTGAAAAAAGCAGATTTACTATTCGGTAATAAAGCATATGTAAAGGCCGCTGAGATGTATGAGCAACTTGGTGACGGTCAAAAGATATTGCAAAATTTGGGCGACTGTTATTATAACAATTCTCAAATGAAAGAAGCGTCGCGCGCTTATGGAAAATTATTCTTGACTTTTAAAGATAGTGTAAAACCGGAATATTATTTCAAATATTCTCATGCATTGCTCGGGGAAGCCAACTATGAAAAGGCCGATCAAATCATGGGCGAGTACTTGAAGTATAATGTCAGTACACCTAAATTCATAGCGAATCTAAAGACGAATGTGCCTTTCAATTATGTGGTTCAACCTATGTCGAAGAATACGTCGAATGGCGATTTCGGAATGTCGTTCTACGGTGATAAAGTGGCTTTTGCTTCGCTAAGAAATGCAAGTTCAAAATCATTTGGTTGGAATGAAAAACCGTACTTAGATTTATTTAGTGCCAACGTAAATGATAAGGGTTTGTTGGTTGATATCGAGCCGTTTCGAAAAGAAATAAATACAAAAACACATGAAAGTTCTGTTACTTGTAGTAAAGACGGGAGAATCATGTATTTCAACAGAACCAATGCTAAAATGGTAAAAGTTGGAAACGAAAAGGTGGCAAACATAAAAATCTACAAAGCGGAGTTCGTCAATGGCGTTTGGTCGAATATTACGGCACTACCTTTTTGTAGTGATTTGTATTCAACGGAACATCCTGTCTTAACCAAAGACGGTAAAAAACTCTATTTTTCTAGCGATATGCCGGGTTCTATTGGCTCTTTTGATTTATATGTTGTGGATGTAAATGAAGACGGAACCTACGGAACGCCAGTAAATTTGGGAGAAACCATCAATACAATACACAGAGAGCAATTCCCAGAAATATCAAACGATGGAAGCATCTTATATTTCGCTTCTGACGGTCACCAAGGAATGGGAGGCTTAGATATTTTTATGAGTAAATCACTCAACGGTGGACCATTTGCAAAACCACTCAATCTAGGAGAAACCATCAATAGTAATATGGATGACTTTAGTTATGTTGTTGATGAGAAAAAGAACTTGGGTTACTTTTCATCCAATCGAAATGTTGGGGATGCTTTATATAGTTTTACGAGAAAAGAAAACCAAGAACGCTATGTAGTAGAAGGTGATGTACGAGATAAAAACACACAAAATTTATTGCCAGGAACCTTGGTTTCTCTTTATGACGAAAACAACATTTTAATCGGACAAATGGTTGTCGGAGGAGAAGCAGATTACGTCTTTGCAACAGAGCCAAACAAGAAATATCGTATCGAGGCCATGCGCGATTTTTACATTCCGCATAGTGAAGAATTTATGACTAATGAAGACGGAAAGCTACGTTACACCATCGAGTTATTTATGGAATGCTATGACGATGCCGAAGAGATTATCACCAAACGCCAAGATGGAAAAGTGCAAATTGTTTTAGAAAATATTTATTTCGATTTGAACAAGTCGAATATCAAACCAGATGCGGAGCGAATTCTAAATGTTCTGGTCGATTTATTAAAGAAATATCCTGAAATGGAAATTGAAATTGGGGCACACACCGATTCACGTGCCTCTGATTACTACAATATTTTGTTATCCAACAGACGAGCAGCCTCTACATTAGAGTATCTCGTATCGAATGGTATTAAAAGAAAACGACTACGGTCTAAGGGATTTGGGGAAACCGTTCCATTGGTAAGATGTGGAGCGGCCTGTACCGAACAAGAACATTCCATTAACCGGCGTTGTGAGTTTATTATATTGAAATAAATTGGGTTAAAAAAGCCACTAGGGATAGTGGCTTTTTTTTGGTTTAGTTTTTTGTCACTTATAGCAATCAAATTGTAAATATTACAATTTCCTTACTTTCACAATTGATAACTAGTATATCTTTATCGTTTTAAATTCAAATTCAATTTATATGAAACGAACGAGTCATTTTGTGCTACTATTGCTGACGATATCATTGTTTGCTCAGCAACAAAGACCAAAATTAGTGGTTGGAATTGTGGTCGATCAAATGAAACCAGATTATCTACAGCGATTTTATAACGACTTCGGCGACAACGGTTTCAAACGATTGTTGAAAGAAGGCTATACTTTTCACAATACCCATTACAATTATTTGCCTACTTATACTGCTCCAGGTCATGCTTCTATCTATACGGGAGCAACACCATCCATTCATGGTATTGTGGGCAACGATTGGTTTAGCCGACGATTGCAAAAAGAACGGTATTGTACCGACGATGCAGAGGTGAAAATTATCGGGAATAGCAGTAAAGGTGATGATCCCATGTCGCCAAAGAATCTTTTATCCACAACGATTACAGATGAATTGAGATTGTCAACCAACTTTAAAGGAAAAGTAATTGGAATGAGCATCAAAGACCGCGGCGCCATTCTTCCCGCAGGACATTTCGCCAATTGGGCATTCTGGTATAGTAAAACAGGGAGTTTTATTTCGAGCACTTTTTACGGTCCAACGTTGCCCACTTGGGTGAATGAGTTTAACGATGAAAAACACTACTTGCCTTATCTAACTAAAAACTGGGAACTACTTAAACCTATCGCAACTTATGATGAAAGCCTGACCGATGATAATCCGTACGAAGGGAAGTTGTATAAAGCCGACAAACCCGTTTTCCCTTATGACTTGAAAAGCATGTACGAGAAGAATGATGCTGGGGTAATTCGCGCAACGCCTTTCGGTAATAACCTATTGGAAGAGTTTGCCAAAAGAGCGATTGAAAAAGAAGCCTTAGGAAAAGACGAAGTGACCGACTTCTTGGCGGTGAGTTTTTCATCAACAGATTATGTTGGACATATTTTAGGTCCACGTTCAATAGAATTGCAAGATACTTATTTGCGTCTTGACGAGACAATTGCTGACTTTTTGAACTATCTTGACAAGACCGTTGGAAAAGGAAATTATTTGTTGTTCTTGACTGCAGATCATGCTGGAGCAGAAAATGTTCAGTTTTTGAAAGATAACAAATACAACGTAACGAATGTTGAACCGAAGGATATTACAAAAGGATTGAAAAAGTTTTCGACAGATACTTACGGTGAAGATTTGATACTCAATTATTCCAATTTCAATATTTATTTTGATAAAGAGAAAATCAAAACAAAATCACTTGATTTATCTAAAGTGAAACAAACATTTAAGGATTATTTGACGACACAAGAGCATGTCAAGCGAGTTTATTCCGAAGAAGAAATTCTAGCGGATAACGGCAATGATTTCCACCTGCATTGCATTGCGCGCGGATATGATCCGACGGAAGGCGGTGATTTGGTTATTATTGATAAGCCAGGCTACATTGAGTACGGTACAACAGGAACTTCGCACGGTACTACTTACCCCTATGACACACATGTGCCGCTTATTTTCTTTGGATGGAATATCAAGGCAGGTGAATCGCATGATCGAAAAGAAATTACTGAAATTGCACCCACCATTGCGCAAAAAATCAACATCAATTTTCCTAATGGGACAGAGGCGAAAGTATTGACCGAGATAATGAATGCAAAATAATTGAACCAATGAAAACTTCAAGCGGAATTCTTAAACTGTCTGCATTCTTTGTATTTCTTTTTTCAATACAGCGTATAAACGCGCAGATTTGGCCAGCTTCATCTTGGTCGACGGCGACAAATCTGACAAACATCATGGATACAGGTGGCGTTACAGATTTAAGTGGATTGCATTTCAATCCCACTAATAACAGACTCTATGCAGTTCAAGGTGATGGAAGAGTGCGCGTTTTACAATGGAATACAACAACGAATTCTTTCATACAAATTGGTAACAAAGTAATCGACGGCGGTCCAGAAGGAATTACCCAAGCCAATCTCTATGCGAACGAGTTTTATACGATTGATGAAAATAATTACGAAATCAGACGCTATACGCATACCGCTAATTTTTCAACAGTGACTGAATTCAAACATTGGAATCTATTGAATTCGCCTTCGCCAATGCAAGACACGAACAATTCAGGACCTGAAGGCATCGTTTTCATTCCAGATAGTTTTTTGAGTTCAATCGGGTTTGTCAGTCAACAAACGGGACAATTGTATACTTCGGTAAAAGGATTGGGTGGATTATTTTTTGTTGCCCATCAAGACGGAGGAAATATATGGGTTTTTGACGTTAATCCGAATACCGATAACGACTTTGCGTATGTTGGGAAATACCAAACGAATCATCCCGAAAGCTGCGATTTGGCATTTGATCGATCGACAGGACTTTTGTATATACTTCATAATATAGCGGGCAATAATCGATTAGAAGTGACAAACTTAACGACAACATTGAATGGAGCTGCGCGAAAATTTGTTTATTCAAAAGATTACCTAATAACCAATCCAACTGGTAATAATGACAATATTGAGGGATTTGCATTGACTCCCAAATGTCCAGAAACAGGAATAACCAATGCATGGCTGTGTCGCGATGTAGAAGCATCGGAATCATCATCGACCAGGCAAGATGCGCTGAGATTATTTACTAATTTCGTCGCAGATGGAAATTGTGAATTACTTTCAAATGATCATTTTGAAGTAGAAAATCATATAATAGTTTCGCCAAATCCAGTTGCAAATCAATTAAGATTAACAGGAAAATTTAAGGATAATGCGACTATTCAAATTTTTGATGGTGTCGGGCAATTAATTTTGAACAAAACTACCAAAGAGGACTTTACCAATATATTGGATGTTTCACATTTAAGCAGTGGAATCTACTTTATCACAGTGCAACAATTTGGAAATTCTTCCTACGCAAGATTCGCAAAAGAGTAATTAATCCAACAAAATCTGATTCTTCAACAAATCTTCAAAAGTTTCTCGTTGACGAATGAGAATTCCTTTTCCATCTTTCCACAAAACTTCGGCTGGTTTGTAGCGCGAATTGTAGTTCGATGCCATCGCAAAACAGTACGCGCCGGCATTTCTAAAACATAAAATATCACCTTCTTTGATTTCGGTAATACGACGATTGTTGGCGAATGTATCGGTTTCACAGATATAACCAACGACGCTATAATATCGTTCTTTCCCTTTTGGGTTGGAAATGTTTTCGATGTAGTGTTGCGATCCGTATAACAT
>CALPOS020000089.1 GCA_943325255.2 Sphingobacterium thalpophilum | reverse complement strand
TGGAACAAACCAACTTGCTAATAATTTTATTTTTGCCTATAATAATACAAGTATTTTCGTCCGTATTGAGAGCAGAACGGATCGCGATTGCTACGCTACTTCTAACTTTATCCTAGTAGTTAATCCATTACCTTTAGTAGATACCTTAGCTCCAGTTTTTGTTTGCGAGCAATATATATTGCCTGCATTAACAAACGGAAATTACTTTACAGAGTCTAATGGCAATGGTACCGCATTATTTGCTGGTGAAGTCATATCACTAACATCAACAATTTATATTTTTAATCAACCAGGAGGACCTTCAGGATGTTCGAACAGCAGTACACTTGTTGTAACTATACTTGAACCCGAATCGTTAGTTCCTGTTAGTGAGGGCTATTGCGGAAATTATAGGCTACCAACTCCTGCAGTTGGGAATTTCTACACTGGACATAGTGGTACGGGAACTATTGTGACAAGCGGAACAGTTCTGACCGAATCGCAAACGTTAAATTTTTACTATCAATCTCCAGAGCCACCATTCTGTGTTATCGATCAAGATTTTACAATTACTATTCTGCCTACGATTAGTTTGCCTATTTTTAGTAATGTTTTTGATTGTGTTGGATATACCTTACCTGCTCTGACTGTTGGAAACTACTTCACCGAAACAAATGGCGGTGGTACACCAATACCCGCAGGAACCTTATTAACTAGTTCACAGACTGTATTTGTTCACGCAGCTACTCCAGACGATTGTACTGCAGACGCATTCTTTGATGTGGTTGTTGGACTTAGTGCTCCTGCAGATGTGAACCAATGTGAACCGTATACTTTGCCGGTCTTAATAGTCGGAAAATACTTTACTGGTCCACAAGGCACTGGTCAAGAAATCCCAGCTGGAACGGTAATTAACACAACACAGACGATTTATATTTATGTTCAAACAAGCGGTGGTAATTGTACCGATAACATTCATTTTTCGGTTTCTATCGCGCAACCAATCATTGATTCGCTTGAAGATGTTGTTGCCTGCGAAAGCTATACGCTGCCAGCGCTAAATAGCGGAGCCTATTATACCGGTACAAATGAAACTGGAACGAACCTACAATCAGGAGATATCATAACAACAACGCAAACCATTTACATATATAAACAATCTACCTCTATTTCTACTTGCTATAATGAATCCAGTTTTACAGTAAATATTAGTGCAAAACCAATAATTGATTCAAGATCAGACATTGATATTTGTAATTCGTACGTCTTAACCGATCTGTCGGCAGGAAATTATTTCACGGGACCAAATGGTACAGGAACGCAACTTGCAGGTGGAACAATTATTACCACATCACAAACGATTTATATATATGCAGTAGCCCCTGTTGCGCCATTTTGTAGCAATGAAAACAGCTTCGATATTGCGGTATACTCTATTGAAGCAGATGCACCAACAGATGTCGTTGCTTGCGATAGCTATACTTTACCAGTATTACAAAATGGAAATTATTTCAGATTGCCAGGAGGACCTGGCAGTGGCGAAGGAAACTTGCTATCTGCTGGAGATGTAATTACATCTAGCCAAACAATTTACGTTTATAAAGAATCAGGAGAAAGAATAAATTGTATTGATGAAAACAGCTTTACAGTGACGATAAATACAACGCCAGTAATTGAACCAATTGCATATGTAAATGTATCAAATTCATATACTTTGCCCGCTCTAGCGATTGGAAACTACTACACGGGTCCAAATAAAACCGGAACCATGCTAAATGCAGGAGACCTAATATATAATAATCAAACTATTTATGTTTACGCTGAAACTGGCACGATACCAAATTGTAGTAGTGAAGTTAGTTTTATTGCAACTATCTTTAATGTAGACGAATTATCGGATATCACCACTTGCGAAAGCTATATTTTACCAACCTTGAGCATTGGAGGGTATTACACAGGTCCGTTAGGCACTGGAAATCAATTATTGCCGGGACAAATGATTACTGCTACACAAACGGTTTACATCTATAGCATCGCGCCATTCGACTCGATTAGTTATGATGAAAGTTCATTTGAAGTAACCATTGTTGACGCGCCAACTACGAACTCGGTACCAAGTAATCTGCTTACTACTTGCGATAATGATGGCACTAATGATGGCATTACTAATTTTGATTTTACAACCTTAAATGCAACAATTCTTGGTCCGCAAACGGGTGCAGAATTTATAGTGACTTACCATACTTCATTAGCAGACGCTACTGCGGGTGTAAATAGTGTAACAACGTCAACAACAAAAACGATTTACGTTCGCGTTTCAAATACACTAACAGCTAATTGCTTTGACGTAAAAGTCATTCAAGTTCGTGTGAACAGAATTCCAGAACCAACACCAGAAGGAGGAACGATGTGTTATGATAGTACAAACAATCTTCTATTAAACCCGTATACGATTTCAAGTGGACTTAGCGCGACCAATTATAGTTTCCAATGGGTGAACGAAGATGGTATCGTCGTAGGAAGCGCAAGCACATACCGAGCAATATTGCCAGGCGTTTACTCTGTTATTGCTACTGATCTTTTGACAGGTTGCGCATCAGAGCCAACTCCAGCAACAGTGATTTCTTCAGAACCCGCGATCGTAAGTTACGCCGTTTCTGAGAACTTTGATGACAATCAGGTAATCACAATAACTGCTGTCGGTGTCGGAGGTGATTACGAATATCAACTAGATTTTGGTCCGTTTCAAGACAGCCCAACATTTGAAAATGTCTCTTCAGGAGTACATACCATTACAGTTCGAGATAAAAATGGTTGCGGAAATAGTACGACGCAAGCACTTGTAGTAAATTATCCAAAATTCTTCACCCCAAATGGAGATGGTTATAACGACACTTGGAACATTAGTGCTTTGGAAAATCAAGCAAAATCTGTAATCTATATCTACGACCGCTACGGAAAACTGCTTACTCAACTCAAGCCAAGCAGCAGCGGTTGGGACGGAACGCTTAGCGGACAAACATTGCCATCCGATGACTATTGGTTCACCATAACCTACGAAGAAGATCAAGTAGAGAAAGAATTCAAATCGCACTTTACGATGAAAAGATAAATTGAAATTTGAAAACTATTTTCGATTTTGTTGTAACAAAAAGTACTTCTGAAAGTCTATTGTATACATCAATCAAAAATAGAACGAGTTAGTAATTTTTATAATTGGGTTTTATATAAATTGAGTTTTAGTTAGAGAAAAAAAACCAGAGTGTGCACTCTGGTTTTTTTTGTTTCTATATTGGACTACTACCATTTGATGACGGCACTGGCCCAAGTAAAACCACTTCCAAAAGCTGCCAAAACAACAACATCTCCCGATTTTATCTTACCCAATTCCCAAGCTTCTGTCAATGCAATCGGAATAGATGCAGCAGTAGTGTTGCCGTACTTTTGAATGTTATTGAAAACTTGATCATCTGATAAGCCAAACTTTTTTTGAATAAATTGAGATATTCTCAAATTCGCCTGATGTGGAATCAGCATATCGATATCGCTTACTTGTAAATTATTTGCAGCTAATCCTTCGTGAATGACTTCGCTAAAACGAACGACAGCATTTTTGAACACAAATTGTCCATTCATATAAGGAAAGTAACTCTCGTCATTAGGATCGTTATCCGCTAAAATATCGGTAACCCAACGCCCTCCCATTCCTGGTGCCAAGACGGATAGTTCCTTCGCATGTTCCCCTTCAGAATGTAAATGGGTCGATAACACACCTGTGCTTAAATCTTCCGATCTCGAAATAACGGCCGCTCCTGCTCCATCCCCAAAAATTACAGAAACACTGCGACCTCTGGTAGTCATATCTAAACCAAGGGACTGCAGTTCAGAGCCAACAATCAAAACATGCTTGTACATGCCCGTTTTGATGTACTGATCCGCAATCGACAACGCATAAACAAATCCTGAACATTGATTTCGAATATCCAAAGCACCCACGGTTTTCAACCCCAACTCTTTTTGCAACATCACACCCGGACCAGGAAAATAGTAATCTGGAGAAATAGTAGCAAAAACAATAAAGTCGATATCTTCCTTGTCAACTCCCGAACGTTCGATGGCAATTTGGGCCGCCTTAATACCCATGGTCGTGGTGGTTTCTCCGCTACCTTTCAGTACATGACGGCGCTCTTTGATACCGGTTCGCTCTTGAATCCATTCGTCATTCGTATCAATAATTTTTGAAAGATCATCGTTGGTGACAATATTTTCAGGAACATAGTAACCTAGTCCGGAGATTTTAGATTGGTACATCGTATATTGATTAAATAAAAATTGAAGTCAAATTTAAACATTTGACAATACTGCATAGTGAAAATTGACAATAATTTATTATCGAATCAATTTGGCGCTAAGCAAAACAGTAATTATTTGACGAACTTCACCGATTGTCTGCCCGTGTCATTATGGAGGTTCAGGAGATAAGCGCCCGAAGAATAAGGAAAATCAAAAGTGTAATTTTTAGTTCCAGCTTGTTCAATGGTATCCACTTTGAGCGATTTTATGAATTTTCCTGCAGCATCATAAATCTCCAAAACAATATGATCATTGCTCGTAAATTCGATAGAAACATTCAACTTGTCTTTGACCGGATTCGGCAAAATCTTAACGTTCAAAGGCACACGCGTCGATTCGGTAAAACTCGTATTGGATAAACTACTTTCACTAAACTTATAAATCGTCGCCCCTGCAGCATAAGCCAAATTATTTGAGAGAAAAAATATTCTATTTAAATTGCCGCCAACGCCAGCATCAACCCATGTGTCTCCGCCGTCTTGCGTTTCCATAAAGGGAAAATTCGTGCCTAGGGTCGACGTATATCCACCCATCCAACCATGCGTTTCCGTCAAAAAGCCAACGGCCTGAACGCTAGTATAAGGCACTTCCTTGCTAATCCAAGTGGCACCAGCATCTAAGGAACGAATCATCCTACCATTGTTGGGTGCATTCGCTTCGACAGAACCAAAAACAACATTAGCGTTGGAAGCAAGAATTTGTAATTTCCAAACGTATTCGCCAGGAACATTGGAGCTGTAGATGTTCGTCCACGTTCCTCCTCCATCAGTGGTTTTCAATATAATGCCTCCAGTACTATCCTCACCCGCAGCATAGCCCACATTTTCATCCAAAAATTGAATTTCAACTAAGGCAGTCGCATAAGCACTCATATCCATAAAAGTCCAAGTGGCGCCACTATCAATCGACTTGATAATAAAGGCAGGTGAAAAATAAGCCCCGCAACCAAAAATGGTAGAGGATCCTACCACATCTAATCCACAAATTGCGGCCGGATTATTTGGAAGATTTGTTACGGGAGTCCAATTGCTTCCGCCATCATTTGTTTTTAGGAACAAGTTATTTAACGTCCCAAGAAAACCAATATTCTCATCTAAAAATTCAATATTTCTGAAGTAGTAATTGCCTCCAAGCGACTGCTCGGTAACTTGAGTGGTCCACGTTGCTCCACCATCAATGGTCTTATACACTGCTGCATATGAACCATTCGCCGCCCAACCAACGTTTTCGTTTATAAAAAACACATCATCAAACCGTTGATTATCTATATTAGTAATTGATGAACTGAGAGGTCTCCACTGCAACTGTGCTTGCACTGCAACGGAAATAAAAAGAATAGGAAAGAGAATTTTTCGCATAGTGTAAAATGATTTGCCACAAATTTAAAGAAACAAATCATTCGAAAATCATATTAGAGCAGACAATTTCTAATTTTCTATTGCTAGATAAACTTCACTATTCGTATTAAATGGCAAGGGGCTTTCGAAGTATATTTTTTCATTCAAAAAAGTCGATTCAATCAAAAAGCCATTTCCTTTATAATAAGATTGCACTACATTTACCTTTAATTTTGAATGAGAAACGACTTTGAGCTGATAGGGAAATAAATAAACCGTTCGCTCATCTCCTTCGAATCCCAAGATTACACTAGAGATTACATTGACATCGTCGAAAAGGGATGCCGTATAAAAATCGATTCGCTCCTTGTAGACACTTTTTGTAAATCCATTCGACACTACTTTTCCATCCCGCAAGACTAAAGTTTCATCGCTAAATGACAAAATATCTTTGCTGTCATGTGTCGCAACAATACAAGTGATGTCCTTTTCCCTGAGGTAACGAAATACCCTTCTTCGTAAACTATTTTTTCTAAAAGTATCAATGTGACTAAATG
Organism: Sphingobacterium thalpophilum; assembly: GCA_943325255.2. Classification (GTDB taxonomy): domain Bacteria; phylum Bacteroidota; class Bacteroidia; order Flavobacteriales; family Flavobacteriaceae; genus Flavobacterium. The sequence continues at coordinate 1,891 of CALPOS020000089.1, read as the reverse complement.
GTTCATCAAGCAAAAGCAACTCGGGTTCCAATGCCAAAACACGGGCAATGGCCACACGTTGCATTTGACCACCACTCAAAAATTGTGCTTTCGTTTCAGCAAAATCCTCCATTTCAACCAAGGCAAGTAATTCGGTAATTCGGGATTTCTTAATCCTTACGTTGCTGTTAGAAAGGTATTTCCCAACGTTTTCAGCAACAGTAATATAAGGCATTAAATCAAAGTCTTGTGCCAAATACTTCATCTTCTCTATACCTGGAATAAGGTTAAACTTCGGGCCTAACACCGCTGTTTCATTCCAATAAATGTGTCCGCCATCCAAGTCATGTAACCCATAGATCAATTGCAGCAGCGTACTCTTGCCACAGCCACTTTCTCCAATTACGGCGAGACATTTCCCTTTCTCAATAGAGAAGGAAACATTACTAATAATTCGCTTATCGGTATAAGAAAAGGAAATGTTCTGTACGCTTAACATAGGCTGGTTTGAAGTGCAAAAATCAATAAACTAATTTAAACTAAAAAATAAATAATAACATCGGCGATTTTGTTGAAATCTAGGTCGGAAATTATCAACCAAGTATTAATACGGATCCCTATTTTGTATGACTTTTTTTGAGGTAAGACATTAAGATAAAAGACCTTTTCTGATTCACAATCAAAGAATCTTCAAAGATTACCATTAATTATACTTCTTCACGCATCTGGACACCTGACTTTTACGATATAGCAACTGATTGTACATGCTTCTGATTTAATGTCAATAACTTTTTAATAATTTTAAGAGATTCCTAAGATTCCTAAGTATAAATTGCAAAAAATTAAAAAACATATTTATGATTTAGTCATCAAACGACCGATAATTTATTAAAAATGTAAGGGTAATATTATAAATAACGCAACAACTTACCATAACATTACCATAACATTACTACAACATCTGCTATTAAAAGCGCCAAATATAAGCAGACGTTATCGCAAACGATGTAGATGCTTTCACAAGAAAACCTAAGGAAAGCAAAGCATTTCATCGCTAAAACAAGTCAACCGCAAGTGGTATAGTTTTTTTGCTATTCGGTTTCAGTTGCCAAAAGCGTACATCTGCGTAAATTTGAAATTCAACTCAAAATATTTAATTCATGAAAAAAATTCTCTTATTACTCTTCCTGATGTGCAGTGCATTAGGATTTTCACAACCCGGTGCAGGGCCGACTACTCCGCCTGCACGAAATTCTTGGGATGTATTTTCAGTATTTAGCGATGCGTATACGCCAGTTGCTGGTACTAGGAACTACAATCCTGGATGGGGACAAGCTGGTGCTGGAGCTGTTGTTCTTGCTGGTACAGACAATGTATGGCGTGCATCAAACTTAAATTATCAAGGTTTAGACTTTGGCGGCAACATTAATGTGTCAGCAATGTCTACCTTTCACGTTGATGTTTGGACTTCAAACGAGACGTCACTTCAGTTTTTTCAAATCAACAATGGTGGTGGAGAAAGATCATTTACACTGACTCCATTAGTACAAAATTCATGGAATAGCTACGATATTCCGATTACAGATTGGACAAGCCAATCAGGTTTTGGAGTTAATGCTTTATTCCAGTTCAAAATTGTTGGCTCTGGTGGAAAGACAGTTTATTTAGATAATATGTATTTCTACAGAAGCGCAACTACGCAACCACCAACTTATGGTGCATTTACTGTTCCTGCTCAATTGGCTGGAGCTGCTCCTTTTTCACTGACTGCTCCTACTTCTAATAATACAAGTCCATTTACCTATTCAAGTAGCAATACCTCAGTAGCAACCATCAGCGGAAGCACGGTTACTGTTGTTGGAGTTGGGACATCAACAATTACTGCTAGTCAAGTAGCAGACGCGACCTATAG
>CALPOS020000088.1 GCA_943325255.2 Sphingobacterium thalpophilum | reverse complement strand
TTCTTTTTTGTCCTTACTGTAACCGATTAGTTTCATTGGTTTCTTTTCTAGCAAACATTAGAAAAAGCAGGTTTAAAAATAGAAAGTGTCTGGGGATTTTACTTTACCGCAACTAAAGTATGAAATATTTTCTTATTAAAAAAACACCAAATAGCGCTGTTTTTTCGTTCTATCCGTCAAGGTTGCTTTACTGTGAAATTGCTACTGCATTTTTTAGTAATACATACAGCGCGGCAGTTATTTTTTAGATTAAGACGAATCACATTATATATTCCCGACAATAGTTTTGCACTTGATTATTTAGATTTTTGGTTCAATACTAAAAATGAAGTGATGTTCCTATTTCAAAGATGTGCAAATCTATTTTAGCGATTGATTTTAGTTGCAGGGCGGAAGCGAATTAATCCATTCCGTCACCAATTGAATTCCTTCTTGATGTGCAATGGTTCTTCCAATTCGTGGCATTCTAAAATTAGGCGAGTTTGTACTTAATAAATACAAAACAGTGGACTCATTAGTGTTATTTGGGCTTACAATAAGTCCGCGATCGAAGCCTGGCACTTGAATATATCCTGGCACACAAACGCCCATGTTTGAAGGAATAGATGTTTGATTAAAGGCCATCCGTATTGTCTGCATATACTCCGCATTGCCGCCTTCTTGATGACAGTGCGCGCAATTGATATCCATATAGGAGCGGACTCTTAAGTCTAAACTTTTAGAGACATCTTTATAATCAACGGTCGAGACGATTATTGCGGGTAAATTATTTTCTAAATAGCCAAATTCAATCCATTTGGCGAGTTGGTTTTTTGTGCCTGTGGAATAAGGAAATGTAGTATTCAAATTCTGTGGCTTAATTCCAATCGGTCTGCTTTTGCCATTGTTATCATGGCACGTTTTACATTGATTAGTGGAAGGAATTTGATAATTTATATTTTGCGTTGTGCTATTTTGGTCTATCCAAGAAATTGCCATCGTGCTTCCTTGCGTTTGCAGTGTTGCATCTGTTTGATCTGCATTCCAAAGATATTCTGCAAAAATCCAACCATCAGTTTCGTCATTTTCCTCAGTTACTTTTATCATCACTCTCGTTTCGATAATTTTTGTACCATTGGCGGGTTGAACATTGTTATAATAAAATGTTTTTATCAATGCCGATCCAACGGGTAATTTTAAAATATCTGCGTCACTGGTATAAGTAGCCTTCGTTCCGTTAGGTAACCAAACAAATCTGTTTTTTAGTGCATAATCTGTAAAAAGTTCGCTCGCCGGCTTGTATGGAATTACGCCGTAGGAGGGTTGTTGGTTTTTGATTTCACCTTTAAAGAATTGATATTGCGACAGATTTGGATAAGGAACTTCTGCTAAATTAACCACCACTGGACTCACTTCAATTGGAACGTAATCGTCCTTATCTGAGGAACAAGATAGTGCGAAAAATAACAGCATCGTTGCAGAAACAAAAATTGTCGTAAGTACAAACTTATTCTTCATCGTACAAAAAAATAGATTTAATCTAAAAGTATTTCCAGAATTGAAATTGCCGCTTCACTAATCTTTGTTCCTGGTCCAAAGACAGCGACAGCACCCGAGTCAAATAAATATTGATAATCTTGTGCTGGAATTACACCGCCCACAATGACCATAATATCTTGTCTGCCGTATTTTTTCAGCTCTTCAATTACCTGAGGCACCAAAGTTTTATGGCCAGCCGCTAATGATGAAACACCTAATATATGGACGTCGTTTTCAACAGCTTGTTTTGCTGCTTCTGCGGGAGTTTGAAATAACGGGCCAATATCAACATCAAAACCGACATCGGCATAGCCAGTTGCAACGACTTTTGCGCCACGATCATGACCATCTTGCCCCATTTTTGCAATCATAATTCTGGGACGTCGACCTTCTTTCGCAGCAAATTCGTCTGCCAATTGTTTCGCTTTTTCGAAGCTCTTATCGTATTTTATTTCTTTACTATACACGCCACTAAACGTTTTAATTTGTGCTTTATATCTTCCGAAAACATGTTCTAATGCATTGCTAATTTCGCCAAGTGTAGCTCTGTTTCTAGCCGCATCTACGGCCAAATCAAGCAAGTTTCCTTTTCCAGTTTGTGCACAAAGCGTCAATAGCTGTAACGATTCTTGCACTTTCTCCTTATTTCGAGAAGCCTTAATTCGTTGTAATTGTTCAATTTGTTGTTTGCGAACCATTTGATTATCCACATCTAAGATATGTAATGGATCTTCTTTCTCCAAACGAAATTGATTGACGCCGACAATAATATCTTGGTTGCTGTCAATTCTTGCTTGTTTTCTTGCCGCGGCTTCTTCTATACGCAATTTTGGAATTCCGGCCTCGATAGCTTTAGTCATTCCACCCAATTCTTCGACTTCTTCAATAAGTTTCCATGCGTTTTGTGCTATTTCGTTGGTCAGACTTTCTACATAGTAACTTCCTGCCCATGGATCAACGGTTTTGGTTATTTTGGTTTCTTCTTGTAAATAGATTTGCGTATTTCGAGCAATTCGTGCAGAGAAATCTGTCGGCAGAGCTATCGCTTCATCAAGCGCATTCGTGTGCAAAGATTGTGTTCCTCCGAATGCTGCCGCCATCGCTTCAACTGTGGTGCGCGCCACATTATTGAAAGGATCTTGCTCTGTTAAACTCCAACCAGAAGTCTGACAATGGGTTCGTAAAGCTAAAGATTTGTCATCTTTGGGATCAAATTGTTTGACCAGTTTTGCCCAGATCATTCGACCGGCTCGCATTTTAGCAATTTCCATAAAATGATTCATTCCAATGGCCCAAAAAAAGGAAAGTCGTGGTGCAAACTCATCGATTTTCATTCCTGTTGAAAGTCCAGTTCGGATGTATTCTAATCCGTCCGCCAAAGTGTACGCTAACTCAATATCGGCAGTAGCTCCTGCTTCTTGCATATGGTAACCAGAAATCGAAATAGAGTTGAATTTCGGCATTTTTTTGCTGGTGTACTCAAAAATATCTGCAATAATTTTCATGGATGGAGTAGGCGGATAGATGTAGGTATTTCGCACCATAAACTCCTTTAGGATATCATTTTGTATGGTTCCTGAAAGTTGTTCTGGAGTAACCCCTTGTTCTTCTGCCGCGACAATGTAAAAAGCCATAATAGGAAGTACCGCGCCGTTCATCGTCATCGAAACTGACATCTCTTGTAGTGGAATTTGGTCGAATAAGACTTTCATATCCTCGACTGAATCGATGGCAACTCCTGCTTTTCCGACATCTCCAACCACGCGCTCGTGATCGGAATCATAACCACGGTGCGTTGGCAAATCGAAGGCTATGGATAATCCTTTTTGTCCTGCGGCTAAGTTTCTTCTATAAAAAGCATTGCTTTCCTCTGCAGTTGAAAATCCGGCATACTGACGAATTGTCCACGGACGACGCACAAACATCGTTGCATACGGACCGCGAAGATTGGGTGCGAATCCTGCACCAAATCCGATATGTTCAAGGTTCTCGATGTCACTTTTGTTGTAAGTTGATTTCAACTCGATGCCTTCCGCCGTGAGAAAGTTGTCGGTTGTTGGTTGACCGTTGTCGGTTGACCGTTGTCGGTTTTCCGTTAGCGTGATATGTTGGAGGTCTTTTCTTTTCATGGTTGCTCGCAAAGGCACTTAGTCGCAAAGTTATACTTCAGTGGATAGGCGTTCTTGTTCAGATTGTTCCGCTAGACGTTTCTCAATAATCGGAGTGATCAACGTTTTTCTGGGTTTTATTTTAACAAAGGGAAACAGCTCTAAGTCGTGTTTCATTTGATCGTTTTTGTTGGGATATTTATTCGTTCCTAATAAGATTTCTTTTCCTTCATCAAAAGATTTTTGTTCTGCATCGGCGCTCTCTTGAATTTTTCTTTTGATGGTGCCGTCTTTCAATTGTTTCAAAAATCCGCCATGGGCTTCGATATCTTTGAATAAACTTAGCGCTTTTTCAGCCAATTGTTGCGTAAGACTTTCGATGTAGTAGCTGCCATCAGCGGGATTATCGACTTTATCAAAGTAACATTCCTTTTTCAAAATCAATAGTTGATTTCGGGAAATCCGCTCACCGAATTCGTTGGATTTGTGGTATAGAATGTCGTAAGGCAAATTGGAAATCGTATTCGCTCCACCAAAAATAGCACTCATACATTCCGAAGTAGTGCGCAGCATATTGACATTGTAATCGTAAATGGTCTTGTTTCGCTTGCTGGGAGAAACCGCAATGTGGCAATCTAATGTATGCCCAAATGATTGGGCAACGGGAGAAAAGAGCAATCGTAAAGCCCGTAATTTTGCGATTTCAAAAAAGTAATTGCTGCCAACGGCAACTTGAAAAACGATGGGTTGATTGATGGTTTCAATCGCATTGAAATATTCGGTCGCATGACCTAATGCGTAAGCCAACTGTTGTACCATCGTGGCGCCAGCGTTTTGATACAAACCTGCATCAATACTAATGATGCTGGTTTTAGAAGAACTGTTGGATAGTTTATTTAATGTTTTAAAGTTGTCTTTTTCTTCGTTTACAAACCAATTGCCTTCTCGTGCTAAGTGTCCAATTGGATCTAAGTTGCAATAGATTTTGGCATTTTTAGCTTGTGCAATTCGTTCAATTTTAGCGACGAAATCGATAGAGAGAAATAGCAAATGAAAGTGAATGGTGACGTTTTCTAAAGGAAGGTTGTTTAGCAATTTTTCGACGTCGGTTTTTTCGTCTTTTATAGTAAATACGAGGCTTTCGGCGCCTCGTTTGACGCTGTCTAAGGCATTGGAAATCGACTTGTCCAAATCAAAGACAAAAATCGATTGGCCAATTTTAAATTCAGTGGCTTTTGTTGCGACGCTTGTAACGGTGGATTCATCGAAATGGTAAAAAGGTCGAACCTGAATATCTTCAGGAGATTTCCAGACCACGGTATCATTATAGTCGGCGCCTTTCAATTCAAATTGAATTTGTTGTTTCCATTGTTTGGAGGAAACGGGTTCGAATTCGTTGAATAACTTCATGATGCTGGAATTTAGATTTTGTTTTTTGTCTCGCTTCTTGACTCTTTCTGCTATTGCTTCTTAATGGTATCGCCTTCGTATTCGACGATGTAAATATCTTCACTGTCGCGTTTCATATAGTATTTTTCGCGTGCGAATTTTTCAATTTGGTCAGGATGTTTGAGTAGTTTGATATTTTCTTGATCCTTTTTGATTTCTTCTTGATAATATTTTTTGTTGGCTTCGAGTTCATCGATTTCTTGATTGAGGACACGATGGTCGAAGTAAGAGTAATTATCTAGAAACAACATCCAAGTACAAAAAAACAGCAATACCCAAACGTATTTATTGCTTACGAATTTAAACCAGGGTTTGTCTTTATACGATTGTTCCATTGGTGTTTATGTTTTAGCCCCGATAGCAGTGGAAATCCTTTTTTGTTTTTATGAAAAACCCCTCGACTGCGCTCGGGGTGACAAAAAACAAAAAAGATTGCAACGGATAGCGGGATTAGCTCCTAAAAAAAGCAGCATAAATGTACAATTTTTTTAGGATAATCTTTGATTTATTACCGCACGAACCACATCGATGGCAACGGTGTTGTATTTGTCGTTAGGAATGATGATGTCTGCGAAGGCTTTTGTTGACTCGATAAATTGTTGGTGCATGGGTTTGAGGGTGGTTTGGTATCGGTTGAGTACTTCATCCATATCACGGCCACGTTCGGCGATATCGCGTTTGAGTCGACGGATTAACCGTTCATCGGAATCCGCGTGAACAAAAATTTTGACATCAAAAAGGTCTCTCAGTTCGGGATGGGCGAGTATCAATATTCCCTCGACAATCATTACTTTTCTCGGATGCGTGTATATCGTATCGTCTGTTCTGTTGTGTGTGACGAAGGAATAAACGGGTTGGTCAATGTTGTTTCCCGCTTTCAATTCTTGGAGATGATTGACTAGTAGATCGAAATCGATGGCGCGCGGGTGATCAAAATTGATTAAGGCTCTTTCGTCGAAACTTAAATTGGAATTGTCTTTATAGTAAGAATCTTGCGAAATAATACCGACTTCCGTTTCAGGCAATTCGTTCATAATTTGGTGTACCACGGTTGTTTTTCCGCTTCCAGTTCCGCCCGCAATTCCAATAATTAGCATAGAGTAGTTGAGTTAGTTTTTTCGAAAACAAAAATAGGAATTTAAATGAAAGTTGATTTGTTTTTTATGGAAATCACTCGCAATTAAATTCCTATTTATTTATTAAATGAAGATGTCAGTTGAAATTACCGCACTAAAGAAAAATGCGATTTATATTCTTTAGATTGACCATTCTCGACGTATTCAACCGTAAACCAGTAGTCAGTTGAAGGCAAGGGTTCACCATTTAATTTACCATCCCAACCTTTACCATTAGCACTGATCTGTTTGATGTATTTGCCATAACGATCGTAAATATGGATTATTGCCTCAGGTTGTCCTTCTAGTCCAATGATATTCCAGGTGTCATTATAGGTATCGTCATTTGGTGTGAAAAATTTAAAATAACCCAAAACTGTTATTTCACTAGTCAAATCGGTACAACCGTTGACATCTGTAACATGCAAGATATGTGAGCCAGAAGACACTGGTAAGAAAAGATTGCTTTCTTGCGGCGGACCATTGTCTAATTGATAAACAAATGGGCCTGTTCCGCTATTTACATTTACGATAACGCCTGCGTCATCACTAAATTGGTTGATTACTTGTGCGGCAATTCCGAGTCCAGGGAAAGATTCGGTAACAGTGGCAGTTGCAATTTGTGAATCACAACCTGTACTAATATTTGTAGCCACGACGGTGTAAACGCCTGGAGTATCTACTTCAATTGAACTTCCCGTTTCTGGAAAGACAGCACCATCTAGTGTCCAAATAAAACTGTGTGTTGCCAAATTCAAACCTGTTTCTAGAATATGCGTTCTAAAAGGAACTCCGGTTGCTTGATCAACGCAAATAACACCATCGGTAATCGTTGGCGTCAGTGTTATAGGTTGTGGAATTATAGTTACGGTTGTACTTGGTGAAATACAATCAAAGCTGTTGGTTGCTGTTATTGTATAAGTTCCAGCTGCAAGATCACTATAAATTAGGTTAGGACCATATGGTCCTCCATCAAAACTGTAGGTTTCCCCTGCTACATTCAGAATTGTAATTTCGCCAAGTGCTTCTGTACAATCGGGTTGTGCTGCGAATATTGCAGGTGCATTAGGGGTAGGTGGCGAAATATCTAATGTTATTGTACTTGCTGCTGAAATACAGCCAGAGCCATTTTGGGCGGTTACAATATGTGTAGAACCTCCTGTTAATCCTGGATAGTTCAATGTTGTGGTAAATGGGCTTCCGTCAAAGCTATAAGTTTGCCCTAGAACGTTTGCGATTTGAACTGTTCCTGTCCCTTCAGTGCAGGTTGGTTGAATTGGTGTTAGTGTTGGTGGTGCTGGAGTAAGCGGTTGAATGTTTAAGGTAACAGAAGTGGTTGTAGAAATACAGCCGCTAGCATTTTTAGACTTCAAAGTATGTGTTGAAGCGGCAATTAACCCATTATATACTAATACGTTTGTAAATGGACCGCCGTCGAAACTATAAGTCTCACCTGGAACCCCATTAATAGTAATGGCTCCCGTCGGAGTAGTACAAGTTGGTTGCGTAATAACTACGGTGGGTGCGCTTGGCGTGGATGGTTGCGGCAAAATAGAAACTATAACTGGTTGTGATAAACAACCGCCAGTATTCTGCGCGACAATCGTGTGGTTTGTGCCGCTTGGCAGTAAACCATAGAAAGTTGTCGTCGTAAATGGACCGCTGTCAAAACTATAGCTGATGCCCGCAGGAACTGGAAAAATGGTGATGGAACCCGTTGAAGTAAAACAATCAGGTTGTGTCAGTAAACCAACAACAGGGTCAGCTGGCAATGCATTTATTGTTAAAATAACAGGTGTTCGAGTTAAGGATGTGCAAGTTCCATCAAAGGCTTCTGCAAAATAAACAACCGAAATAGCGGTATTTATACTTGGAGGCACTACAACTGTTCCTGCATTTGGTGCATCGTACCAGATTACAGTTTCTCCAGAAGGCACTGTTGCAGTTGCTGTTATCGTTTGTAATGG
>CALPOS020000087.1 GCA_943325255.2 Sphingobacterium thalpophilum | reverse complement strand
TGGACTTCAAAAGTAGGGAAATTGTTCTTAATTCACAACGTTGGTATTGCTAAAAAAGGAAATGATAGAGCCAATTACTGCAAAAGCGTAAATTGAACTTAAAGTTTTGCTATGTACTGTAAAGTATGATTCTTGTCGATGTTCAACTGAGCTTTTAATAAAGCAACAGACTCAAATTTTTGTTCTGCACGAAGATATTCAAGAATAGAAATTTGAATTTTTTGATTGTATAAGTCGGCATCAAAATCGAGAAAGTGAATCTCTATAGATAGCAAGCCTTCGTCAAAAGTTGGATTCGTTCCAATATTCATCATGCCGTAGACTTTTTTTCCATTTAGATTACTTTCAACAATGTATACACCTTCTTTAGGAATCAGTTTATAGTTTTCTTCAATTTTTAAATTGGCTGTTGGGAAGCCGATAGTGCGCCCTAATTTCTTGCCTTCTTTCACAACACCAGTGAGAAAATACGAATAACCCAGATATTGATTTGCGAGTGCGATGTTTCCTTCTTCCAGCGCAGTTCTAATTTTGGTGGAACTTACCGATGCTTCTTGAATTTCTTGCGCTGAAATTTGTTCTACTTCAAAATTGTATTTTTCTCCAAATTCAATTAAGTCATCAATATTTGCAGTTCGGTTTCTACCAAATCGATGGTCGTAGCCAATGACGATTTTTTCGATATTGAGTTGATCGACCAAAATTTCCTTTACAAACTCTTCTGCAGTCAACCGTGAGAAAGCTTTATCGAAAGGATGGATAATTAGGTTGTCTAACCCTTTTTTCTCCAGCAAACTAATTCTTTCGTCGATGGTGTTCAGCAGTCGAATTTCAGTTTGATCTTGCAAAACCATTCTCGGGTGAGGGAAAAAGGTTAGAATGGCGCTTTCGGCATTTCTGTTTTTTGCATTTTCAATTAGTTTTTCGACGATTTTTTGGTGTCCAATATGAACTCCATCAAAGGTCCCAATTGTTATAATGGTTTTTTTGGTAGATTGAAAAGAATTGATAGAATTATAAATCTTCAAAAGAGTAATTTTAGTTGAGACAAATTTAAACTTTAGAATGGATATTTAATAAAATGATTTTGAGTTTGACAATTATCGCAAAAATGCAATCTAAATCGAATAAGTTTAAGGAGATTAGAAAAAATGACAGACAAAATTGTTAAATATCAAGTATTGATAGAACTAAGTTCAAAACAAGTAGTATTTTAGCGCACCATTAACAAACCAGTAAAATGAAAAAATCGCTACTAGTATTCGTAGTTCTGCTTTCAGCAGTGCAATTGTACGGACAAAAGAAACAAATTTGGATGAAATCTAACGTAGATAACATCGAAGAAACAAACATAATAAGAAGCACTTCTTATTCAGAAAATCAAGCTTTATATAGCGTTGACCTTGCATCGCTAAAGCACTCATTAAGAGATGTTTCAGATAAACTATCTGGAAATCCTGGCGTTGAGATAGAATTTCCAAATAGCTTGGGCGAATTGGAAAAATTCTTGGTATGGGAAAATTCAAATTTTGCACCAGAATTGCAAGCTCAATTTCCTGAAATTAGAGCCTATATCGGAAAAGGTATCGAAGACAAAACGGCAAGGATCAACTTTAGTTTGTCTCCTGATGGAGTTCAAACGGTCGTTTTTAGAGCTGATAGTGGAACGGAGTTTATAGAGCCATTCACGAAAGATCATACTGTTTATGTATTTTTTGATTCTCGAACTAGAAATACTACGAGACTTCCTTTTAATTGCGGAACTGTAGAACAGCGCTTAAGTGACGATTTGCTTAATGAGAGCGCGATTGCCAGTAGGGCTGATAATCAAACCTATAAAACGATGCGATTGGCTTTGTCTTGTACAGGAGAATATGGTGCTTATTTCGGAGGAACTATTGCTGGTGCGTTAGCAGGAATGAATGCCACAATGACCCGAGTAAATGGCATTTTTGAAAAGGACATGGCGTTGCATTTGAATATCATAGCCAATAATGATTTGGTAGTTTATACCAATGCGAGTACAGACCCATATTCAGCTGCTTCAGGTATTAATAACTGGAACGATCAATTGCAATCAACGCTGACCAGTATTATTGGAGAAGCAAATTATGATATTGGCCATTTGTTTGGTGCAACAGGTGGTGGTGGAAATGCGGGTTGCATAGGCTGTGTTTGCGGAACAGGAAAAGGAAGTGCTTACACGGCACCCTCTAATAATATGCCAGAAGGAGATACTTTTGACATTGATTATGTAATTCACGAAATGGGGCATCAGCTAGGAGCGACGCATACTTTTTCACACAATTCTGAAGGTTCAGGAACGAATGTTGAACCCGGAAGTGGCTCAACAATCATGGGTTATGCGGGTATAACAAGTTATGATGTTCAGAGTAATTCGGACGCTTACTTTACCTACAGAAGTATTTTGCAGGTGCAAACTAATTTAAGCAGTAAAACCTGTCCGGTCAGCACACCAATTATCAATACTCCTCCCGTTGTTAATGCTGGAGAAGATTTTATTGTTCCTTCAGGAACTCCCTATACCTTGACCGCCATTGCGTCTGATGCCGAAAGTGATACACTTTCGTATTGTTGGGAGCAAAATAATAGTGCTGGTTCAGGTGCTACTGGGGCAAATTCAGTGGCTTCACCGACAAAAACGAGCGGTCCAAATTTCAGATCTTTCATCCCAAAATCAACAGGTGTTAGAAGTATGCCAGATTCGTCGAAGGTATTAGCAGGAACATTGAGTACCATGTGGGAATCTGTCTCTACAGTAGCTCGTACGTTGAAATTTTCTGTGACGGTCAGGGATAACAATGTTGTTGGCGCACAAACTAATACAGACGAAGTTAATGTCACTTCAAGAGTTCCTTATAATGCTTCGACAGCTCCTACAGGGGCAGGGCCTTTTGTTGTTACTTCTCAGAGCACAACAGGAGTTTCATGGACGGCAGGTTCCTCTCAAAGCATAACTTGGGACGTAAATAATACGACTAGCTTGCCGGGTTCAACAAACGTAAATATTAAACTCTCTCTAGATGGAGGAGTGACATTCCCTTATACTTTGGCAACTGACACGGCAAATGACGGTAATGAGACTATTACTGTTCCAAGTACTCCCGCATCGCAAACTTGTAGAGTGTTGGTTGAGCCTACTGGTAATCGTTATTTTGCAATTAATTCAAAATCATTTTATATCGGTTATCAAATAGTTAATACATGCAATACTTATAGCTTTTCAACTCCATTTAGCTTACCAGATGGATCGAATAGTTATACTGTAAAACAAATAAATGTTCCAACTGCTGGGACAATTAGTGATGTTAATTTTACAATTAATGCTACACATCCTAATCTTCAAAATTTAGTGATGGCTGTGATTAGACCTGGTGGTTCTTTGTCTACTTATTTTAATCAACAGTGCACAGGAAGTGCCGATATGAATGTGACTTTTGATGCACAAGGAAGTGTTCTAACATGCGCAAGCCCTACTGCTGGGGTGTATAAGCCAGCAAGTTTGAACCTAGATACATTTGCAAGCTTTAACCAACAAGGTAACTGGCAGTTTGGGTTTAAAGATGTTGTGGCGGGGAATACAGGAACAATAAATTCAATAGATTTAGAAGTATGCACGCAAACATTAGTGCCGTTGGTAAATGAAACTTTTTCATTTGAAGATTTTGCATTGTATCCAAATCCGAACAATGGTACTTTTGCAATTCAATTTAATTCAAATTCTTCCTCTAATGTAAAGGTTGAAGTTTTTGATATTGAAGGCAGAATGATTTTTGACAAAGAATACGAGAATAGCGGTGTGTTTAGTGAAAATATAGAATTGAGAGGTGTGCAATCAGGGCTTTATTTGGTCAGAATAACCGATGGAAGTAAGAAAATGGTTAGGAAAATTAACGTAAACTAAATAAAAAAGCGCTCCTTATTGGAGCGTTTTTTTAGGAAAATCTTATATTTGGGGCCTATTAACTAAATTATTAAAAATAACCATGAAAAAAAATCTACTCTTAATTGTAGTTCTTTTGACCAGTAGTATGTCATTTTCTCAGAATTCTATTTGGGAAAAAATTACTAATGACGAGGTAACATCGCAGGTCTTAGCAAGAGAATCACATCCTTCAGAATTCTTGTTATATACTCTTAATATGGAGGCTTTAAGAGAAAAGCTGGCTACCGCACCTTCCAGAAATGTAGTTGGTCAAGAATCTAGTGTTATACTACCATTTCCAAATCCACAGGGAGAAATTCAAAACTTTAAGATCTACGAAGCCTCAATCTTGCATCCAGAATTAGCGGCGAGACATCCAGAAATACAATCTTATATTGGATTAGGAATTGAAGATAAGACGGCAATGATAAGATTTAGCACCACTATTTTTGGATTGCATACTATGACATTTTCAGGCAGAAATGGAACTTCATATATTGACCCATATTCAAAGGACTTAAAGAATTATATGGTTTACAGTAAATCAAGTTTAACAAGAAGCAGACAGTTTGAATGTGGTACAACAGGTGAATCGCTTGATATTTCTGAGGAAGAACCTTCAAACTTACCCCTGTTTAGAGCAGACAATAGTTTATTTAAAACCTATCGTTTGGCGATCGCTTGTACCATAGAATATGCCGCATTTCATGTTGCAGCAGCTGGAGTTGGAAGCGGAACATTAGCGCAGAAAAAAGCTGCAGTTCTTGCCGCTATGAATGTTACTATGACTAGGGTTAATGGAGTATACGAAAAGGATATGTCCTTAACAATGCAAATTATTGCTAATAATGAAAGCATAATTAATATCACTTCTGATAGTTATGATAACAATAATGCAGGTTTTATATTGCTAGATCAAAACCAAACACAAGTTGACAATATCATTGGAAATGCAAACTACGATATTGGACATGTCTGCAGTACTGGCGGCGGCGGAGTGGCATCTTTAGGTTGTGTATGTAATAATAGCACAAAGGCCCGAGGCGTAACTGGTTCATTTGCTCCAGTGGGTGACCCATATGACATTGACTATGTCGCTCATGAAATGGGACACCAGTTTGGGGCAAATCACACATTCAACAGTGATCAAGGAGGATGTAGCGGAAATCAATCTGCTAGCTCTGCATACGAACCCGGAAGCGGAAGTACAATTATGGCTTATGCAGGTTTGTGTGCACCCGACGATGTTCAAAATAACTCTGACTCGTATTTTCATACAAGAAGTATGCTTCAAATGTTTACTTTGATTAACGGATCAGCCAATTGCGCTGCAGCAGTTGCCAATGGAAATACTCCACCAGTTACAGATGCAGGTCTTGATTATACAATTCCTTTTGGAACTGCTTTTGTTTTGACTGGCACTGCATCTGACGTCGATAACGACGCATTAACGTATTGCTGGGAGCAATTTAATAATCAATTGTCTGCACAACCACCAGTTCCAACTAGTACTAGCGGTCCAAATTTTAGATCTCGAAACCCTTCAAATGTTCCTCAAAGATTTTTCCCAACATTCTCAAGTGTATTGGCAAATAATTTGACCCCGACTTGGGAAGTGGTTCCGAATGTGGCGAGAACTATGATTTTTTCACTTACTGTTCGAGATAATAGAAGTCCATTGGGTGGACAAACAGGTCGTAATACGATGAACTTGACCTTTGCTAATGTTGGACCATTCAAAGTGACGTCTCAAAGTACACCAACTGCTTGGTTGCGAAATTCATCACAAACAGTAACTTGGGATGTTGCTGGAACTACAGCAAATAATATAAACACATCGCTTGTAAACATTAAGTTGTCTATCGATGGAGGTGTAACTTTTCCTTATGTACTTGCAGAAAATACAGCTAATGACGGAAGTGAAAATATCGTAGCTCCAGATGTCACTTCGCAAAATTGTAGAATTCTTATTGAAGCAGTTGGAAATGTTTTTTATGCGGTAAACTCGCGAACGTTTAATATCGGTTATCAAATAGTAAACACCTGTGAGACATACAACTTTTCAACACCATTTAGTTTGCCAGATGGCGCTAGCGGTTATACGGTCAAACAAATAAATGTTCCAACAGCGGGGACGATCAGCGATGTTAATTTTACCATTAATGCAACGCATCCAAATCTTCAAAACTTGATTATGGCGGTGATTAGACCTGGCGGTAGTATTTCAACCTATTTTAGTCAACAGTGCACAGGCAGCGCTGATATGAATGTAACATTTGATTCTCAAGGAAGCGTTCTAACTTGTGGTAGCCCAACAACTGGTACCTATAAACCAGCACCATTAAATTTAGATTCTTTTAATGGTTTCAACCCACAAGGGAACTGGCAGTTTGGATTTAGAGACGCTGTTACCGGAAGCACAGGAACTATTAATTCGATTGCTTTAGAAGTTTGCTCTCAAACGTTAGTATTAGCGAATGATAGTTTTGAATTTGAAGATTTTGCTTTATATCCAAATCCAAATGACAGCAATTTTACCATTCAATTTAGTTCCAATTCAAGTGGCAAAATAGGAATCGTTGTCCATGATATTAGCGGAAGAGTGATATTAAATAAGTCTTATACTAATGCTGGACTTTTCAATGAGAAGATAAAACTAGAGAATGCTCAAGCTGGAATTTATCTTGTTACAATTACAGATGGCGATAAGAAAATGGTGAAACGGATCGTAGTTCAGTAACTACTTTATTGATATAACCGAAGAGCCGCTAGTTTTACTGGCGGCTCTTTTTATTTTAAAGCAATTGTAATTGCTTCTATTATCTGTGGAACTTTATTAGTTTTAAAGGCCAAATTAATTTGTGTCGTTTTCGTTTCTTTATTTTTTGAAATGCGAAGTGAACCACTATCTATTTTATAGTACCCTGTCTGCCCTTTGCAGTAGCAGAATCTTCCGAAAAGAAGTTGTACATCTTGCAATGATTCGTCGACAAAGGCTGATTCTTCAACATCGGAGTTGATTTCGAAAACAATTTCTTCACGATAGGATGCATCTTGAATATCGCCTTTGACCTTTCTGTTGTACGTGTATTTTACCACTTTTTTAGAAGTGCTTTCTTCTAATTCATAGTGCAAACTGCTTGTTTCTGTTGTTTTAACCACCATACTTTTCTTATCAAAAACCTCGATTTTGCAATCTCCATCTTTTGGACATGCCGAAGTGAGCGAGGCGCTCAAAGCCGTGGTGTTTTTCTTAGAGCTACAGGACGCCAAAATCAAAAGCATTATGAATACGCTTACTTTTTTACTCATGCGAGAATATTTATTGTGATCTTCGTTACCCGAGCCTGCAATGCGAACTGATGTAATAATCTTTAATTTCATATTATTTTCCGTTAAAATTAGACATGGTGTTTTCTATTCCTGCGGTACCGAATGATTTGATAATTTCAGAAGCGAGTTCTAATCGTTCAGGCAGCTTGGCTTTTTCATCATCGCCCCATTCTCCTAATACATAGTTCACTTGCTGGCCTTTTTTGAATTCGTCACTAATGCCAAATCGAAAACGCGTATAGTTTTGTGTATTTAATACAATGCTGATGTTTTTCAAACCGTTATGTCCACCGTCGCTTCCTTTCAATCGAATGCGAATCGTGCCAAAGGCCAGATTTAAGTCGTCTGTAATCACCATAATATTTTCTAACGGAATTTTCTCTTTATCCATCCAATATTGAACTGCTTTTCCACTGAGATTCATGTACGTGTTGGGCTTTAATAATAAGAAAGTTCTGCCTTTGAATTTGTATTCTGCAAGCGAACCTAATTTTACAGTTTCAAAATCTATAGCTTCTTTACGCGCTAAAAAGTCAAGTATTTTGAATCCAATATTATGGCGTGTATTGACATATTCAGCGCCGATGTTGCCTAGGCCAACGATTAAAAACTTTTTGCTCATGTCGTCAGTATTGTCCGTTGTTTTTTGTGAGGTGAATAAACTGGTAAGCCATTTCATATGGTAAAAATAGTCAATTAATGCGATTGATAAAATGTTGTTCTATTGGAATCGAATGCCTAGCCCTGATAGCAGTGGTTATCCTTTTGTGCCATTGTTTACTTCTTCAGTTCGCCGAGGCTCGGGTGGCACAAAAGATAAGAACGGATAGCAGGTTCTCGGCTCCTAATCTTCAGAATGTACTGTGCTGCGTCCTATGATGT
>CALPOS020000086.1 GCA_943325255.2 Sphingobacterium thalpophilum | reverse complement strand
GAAGAAAAGAGTGAAGAGTGAACAGTAAAGAGTAAAGAGCGAAGAGAGGAAAGAAACAATAAACAAGAATTTGAAATTATTAATTAACTCAAAATCTTACAGTCATAAAATCTAATAATCCAACGATCCAAAGGTCTAATAATCTAAAAAATGAACATACTAGACGATTTAAAAATTCAATATAAAATGGGAGGCTTTGAGCAAAAAGTCATCTATTGGAATTGTGGCGTGTTTTTACTTTCATTGATTCTTTTCTATCGTTTCAGATTAGGCGCTTTTGATTTTCCTACATGGATTGCTTTGTCATCGGATGCAACGGAAGTATTATTCAAACCATGGACTTTACTCTCGTATTTCTTTTTTCACGCTGGTTTTTTCCATCTATTGTTTAATATGATTGTATTGAATTTTGCCGGTCGAATTTTCTTGACATTCTTCAATCAGAAACAGTTTTTGGGCTTGTATTTATTAAGCGGTATTTTTTCAGGTTTGATATTCATCCTTTTTTATTCCGTTTTGATGCCAGGTAGAACTTCAGCTATTGTTGGAGCTTCAGGCGCTATTATGGCGATTTTAGTGGCAACAGCGACGTATTCTCCGTTTATGAATTTAAGATTATTGTTGATTGGCAATGTCAAATTGTGGCAGTTTACTTTTGTGATTTTGCTGTTAGACTTGATTCAAATTTTTACAGAAAACACAGGAGGACATGTGGCGCATTTAGCAGGCGCTTTCTTCGGATTTGTATTCGTGAAGTTATTGGTCAGCGGAACAGATTTAAGTAAAGGTGTTTCATTTATACTTGATAAGTTCGTCACTTTTTCGAGGCCAAAGAAAACAACGCCTTTTAAGAAAGTGCATCGCAATTACAATGTAAATCAAAATCAATCTGCTTCGAAGATTGTCACGAAAGATAAAACCCAACAACAAATCGATGATATTCTAGATAAAATCAGTAAATCTGGCTATGATAGTCTAACCAAAGAAGAGAAGGAATTTTTGTTTAAAGCTGGGAAATAATTAAATGAAAAGGTTATCGTGGTTCAATAAGGCAATGTTTTTCTTCAATATAGTTTTGACTGTATTGACTTTTCTTGCCTATGTTTTACCATTTTTAGCGCCGAAATTGTTTCCGATTCTTTCCGTTTTGACTTTGATTTTGCCGCTGTTTTTAATCTTGAATGGCTTGTTTTTTCTCTATTGGCTCATTCAGTTTAAAAAGCAAATCTTTCTTTCAGGATTGGTCTTATTGATGGGGATAACTTTTATTAATAAGTTTTATAAATTTTCAGCAATCAATTTGCCAAGTGAAGAAAAGGACTTTGTGGTCATGAGTTACAATGTCCGATTGTTTAATCTTTTTAATTGGTTGCCCAATACAGATGTGGTCACGTATATTCGGACTTTTATCAATGATAAGAATCCGGACATTGTTTGCATTCAGGAATATTCTTTAGGAGCGCAAATTGACTTGAAAGTCTATCCGCATCGCTACGTATATATGCACGGCAATCAAATTAAAAGCGGTCAAGCTATTTTCTCTAAATTTCCGATTATAGAAGAGGGAAACTTGACTTTTCCGAATTCAAATAATTCCGTCATTTTTGCAGACATCAAGAAAGGAAAAGACATTATTCGTGTCTACAATATGCAGTTGGAGTCGATTAAGATTTCACCGGACGTCAATGAAATTTCCGAGAACATCGACGTGATAAACCAGCAGAAGTCAGAAATGGTTTTCAATCGCATTAGCTCTGCCTTCAAAAAGCAGCAGCAACAAGCTGAGATTATCATGAATCACAAAAAAGATTGCAAGTATCCAATTATCATTTGTGGCGATATGAATAATAGTGCCTATTCATTTGTTTATCGGAATATCAAAGGCGACTTGAACGATACGTTTGAAGAGGCGGGAAGTGGTTTTGGTAATACGTATCACTTTCGCTACTATCCAGCTCGGATTGATTATATTTTCGCCGATCCAAGTATGAAAGTAAAAAGTTTCGAGAGCTTTCCGGACTTTGTCAATTCAGATCACTTTCCAATTATGACCAGATTGTCTTTCGATGAATAGTTTAAATGCTTTGATTCTTGAGGTAATCTAATGCAAATCGACCTTCGTTAAATAGCAAGTCAAGGATACTTAAGTTATTAATAAATCCGTGTTTGTCTCCAAAAACTTGGGTGTATGATTCAAAAGAAGCGGTGTCTTTTTTTCCATCAACGAGACTTCTAAAATCGTTGTATTCTGGCACTTCGTGAAAGTACTCCACGGTTTTTTCGAATTCAAAAGACATTCCAAGACATTTCGAAACAATTTGCATGGTTTCGATATTTAAATCAATCAAATAAGTATGTTGTTTGGTGAAAATTGGCATTAAACTATCCTCATAGTATTCAAAAAAAGGAGAAGTTCTATATGCCGCCTCCAAGGATTTGAAATGCTGTTTTTGCCAATCGAAAGCTGTTTCCAAGCGAACTTCCTTAATATTCTGATGTCTTTCTTTGGTATGTTTAATGGGAATATTGAGCAACTGAATCCCATTTGGACTGTAAATATAAGTGCGGTTTCTGTTGGTTTGTTTTTGAAAATTATCTTCCACTTCAAGCACAATACGATTCGCTTGAGCCATGGCAACAAAATGACTGATAGAAGGGAAATACGTCGGGTGGAGAAGGATCGGCATTTGATGTGAACTTGCGGAGATTGTTTAATCGTTTAATCGTGGAATTGTTAATTCGTTTAACCGTTTTACTGTTTAATCGTAGTATCACGTTCTCATTTTTCCGAATTAACGATTAAACAATTCCACGATTAAACAATGAAATATATTAGCTATCGGCTTGTTTCTTCCTGTCTAAATAGAATGTAATTCCAAAATAAGCGGCTACTGCTATCAAGAAAAATTTAAAATACGAGTAAGGCTGACCTTCGCCACCAACGGTCGTAAACATTCTTTCCCAACGTATTTTTTTGAAACCAGTTTCATTGCTATCCATACTTAACCATATAAGAACAGGTTTACCCACGATGTGATTTTCAGGAACATATCCCCAATAGCGACTGTCTTCCGAATTATGTCGATTGTCTCCCATCATCCAATAATAATCTTGTTGAAAGGTGTACGATTTTGCAACCTGACCGTTGATTCTGATTTCAGAACCTGTTACTTTCAAATCATTCCCTTCATATTCACTGATTATTCTTTTGTAGAAAGGAATGTTCTCTGCAGTCAATTCGATTGTCTTTCCTGCTTCTGGGATGTAAATGGGTCCGTAATTGTCTTTGTTCCAAGAATTAGCAATTTGTGGAAAAACGGACGGTTCCGGATCATGCGAAATATTTCTCACAATATTGGTTACCACTGGATTGTTTTTTAACCTGCTAGCAGACTCTTCGGTTAAAGCAGAAAAAAGAAACGTATTAGCGCCGGTTTGATAAATACCATCGGTGATGTGCAATTCTTTAATCAAATACGTTGGGTCAAACGAATTACCATTGGTCGTTACGGTATAGGAATACTGCGGTTTTGCGCGCTCGGGTAATATCAGTTGCTTTCCATTAATAAAGACCACACCATCTCTTATTTCCAACATATCGCCTGGTGTACCTTGACATCTTTTTACATAATTTGATTTCTTATCAATGGGCTTATCGGCTTTTCTTTTGGACTTATCAAAAAATTTGTACACGGTATCTACTGGCCAGTTAAAAACTACAATGTCATTTTTTTCCGGTTTTTCCAATCCTGGCAAACGCAAATAAGGCAGTTGCGGCGATTTATTGTATGATTTTTTGTGTAATACCGGAATGGTATCATGCACCATCGGAAGAGCAACAGTAGTCATTGGAACTCGAGCTCCATAATGAAATTTACTTACAAAAAGAAAATCACCTACCAATAACGATTTCTCTAAAGAGGAAGTTGGAATTTGATACGGTTGCATGACGTACGTGTGGACAATCGTCGCTACAACAATGGCAAACAATAGGGAACTAATGGTATCCGCAGTTTTGTTTACTGGAATGAGACTACGGTTGGGAATATGATCTAGTTTTTCTGTGTAGTTCACGTACGCAATGTATAAACCGAAGGTAAAAATCGCCAAAAGCGTATGTGGTGTTGTGTTTTTACCAAAACTGCGCAAGGTCTCCACCCAAATGACTGGAAACATAATCAGATTGACAATCGGCACGAAGAGCAAAATGGTCCACCAAGTTGGTCGGTTAAGAATTTTCATCAACACGATTGCATTGTAAATTGGAACTGCCGCTTCCCATCTTTTTCTATTAGCCGCCTCGTATATTTTCCATGTTCCAATAAAGTGAATCACCTGTAGTACCAAGAAAAAAATAAACCATTGAGTTAAAGTCATAATTTCTATTTTTTGATTTTTTGGTTTGATTGCTCAAACGCTAAAATACAGTTTATACTAATTTTATTTATTTAAATCTAAAACATCTTTCATCGAAAAAACACCTTTTTTTCCAATAATCCATTCTGCAGCGATTACGGCGCCCAAGGCAAAACCTTCTCTGTTGTGCGCAGTATGCTTGATTTCAATCGAATCGATTTCAGAATCGTAAATCACCGTATGGGTTCCAGGTACATTTTCAATTCTTTGGGCATCGATGAGCACTTCATTCAAATGGGCGTTTTGTAAAACCCAATTCGTATAATGCGATTGCTGGATGATATCATTCGCTAAAGTGATTGCCGTTCCACTTGGACTGTCTAATTTTTGTGTGTGATGAATTTCCTCCATTCGCACTTTATACTGATCGAATTTCGACATCAATTTCGCTAAATACGTATTCATTTCAAAAAACAAATTAACGCCTAAACTAAAATTAGAACCATAAATCATAGCGCCGTTCTTTACTTTACAAAGCGTTACCATTTCTTCATATTGAGACAACCAACCGGTGGTGCCACAAATAACAGGAACGTTAGTATCAAAGCAAGTCATAATGTTACCGACTGCAGCATCAGGAATGCTAAAATCAATGGCGACATCTGCATTTTCCAATCCCTCGAAAGAAGAAGAACTGGTTTTCCGCAATACAATTTGATGCCCACGAGACAAAGCGACTTTCTCAATCACTTTTCCCATTTTCCCATATCCTAGCAGTGCAATTTTCATTTGAATTTGTAATTTAGAGCCACTCCAAAATTAGGCTTCATATATTGTTGATCAAGAAAAATGTCTTGTCGAATGGATAAATTATCATTTACATTAAACTGTCCTAAATGCGCATCAACGTTTGCATCAATGATATTTAGTGCATAAAATCCAACGGTTAATAATAGCGACAAATCTCGATTTCGTTTGTAAAATCGTTGCGCTTCTATTAAACGATCATCATCTAAGTAATCATATTTGGGATTGGAAATTCCGGCCAACCGGTCTTTGTATACGCCACGGAATTCATGGTAAAAATTGTTGTTGGTATTATAGAAATAAATTGTAGTGGCGAGGGCGCCATACACAATTGGAATTTTCCAGTATTTCTTATTGTACGCTTGTCCTAAACCAGGAAGAATCGCAGAATAAAAGGCTGCTTTAGCGGGTGTAAGCGGATTGATATCATCGTTTTTTATGGAGTCTTTGGCGATTAAAAGTGGAGCAGTTTGTTCTTGACCAAAAATCAGTGGAGTTGTGCTAAAAAATAGCCAAATTAGTATGACGATCCTGCTATGCACTTACCCTTTAATCAATTTGATGATTCTATTAAAATCTTCTTCCGAATGAAATGGTATCGTAATTTTCCCTTTTCCGTTTCCGGCTACTTTTACGTCCACCTTTGTTCCAAAATAAGTGGCAATGGCTTTTTTCTGGTGTTCGGCGATATCAAATGACGCTGCTTTTGCAGTTTTCTTGGCGGTTGGTTTGATGCTTTCTTGATAATTTTTGACCAAGGCTTCGGTTTCTCTTACCGATAAATTTTGACTCACAATTTTTTGATAAATATCAGTTTGCACGTCTTGATCGTCAATATTAATAATCGCACGACCATGACCCATGCTGATAAAACCATCACGTATTCCTGTTTGAATAATCGGATCTAGTTTTAATAAGCGTAAATAATTGGCAATCGTAGAGCGTTTTTTACCCACACGTTCGCTCATTTGTTCTTGTGTCAATTGAATTTCATCAATCAATCTTTGGTAGGAGAGGGCAATCTCAATCGGATCTAAATCATGACGTTGGATATTTTCTACCAAAGCCATTTCTAACGATTCCTGATCATTGGCGATTCGGATATACGCTGGAATGGTAGTTAAACCGTTTATTTTAGAAGCACGCAGTCGTCTTTCCCCAGAGATTAATTGGTATTGATTAAAGTCGATTTTACGAACTGTAATCGGTTGAATCACACCCAATTCACGAATAGACATCGCGAGTTCTTGCAATGATTCTTCGTTAAAATTACTTCTTGGTTGAAACGGATTGATTTCAATCGCATCAATATCCAATTCAATGATATGACCCACTAATTTGTCTGCATTTTTATCATTTACAGACTGAATATTGTTTTCAGGATCTTTCAACAAGGCAGATAATCCTCTTCCCAATGCTTGTTTTTTTACTGCTTGTGACATACTTCTAATTACTATTTTTCTTAATAATCTCTTGAGCTAAATGAAGGTAATTCGTTGCCCCTTTGCTTGTTGCGTCGTAATTGATGATGCTTTCACCATAACTCGGCGCTTCACTCAATTTGACATTTCTCTGAATGATAGTCGTAAAAACCATGTCATTAAAATGCTTTTGAACTTCCTCTACCACCTGATTCGACAAACGCAATCTCGAATCGAACATGGTTAATAATAAACCTTCAATATCTAGTTTTGGATTGTGAATTTTTTGCACGCTTTTGATCGTGTTCAATAATTTCCCCAAACCTTCCAAAGCATAATATTCGCACTGAATTGGTATAATCACCGAGTCAGAAGCCGTTAACGCATTTAAAGTCAACAAACCCAACGATGGCGCGCAATCAATCAAAATATAATCGTAGTCATCTTTGATCGCCGCCAACGCTTGTTTCAGCATATATTCGCGATTCTCTTTATCTACCAATTCAATTTCAATCGCCACCAAATCAATGTGCGCTGGAATCACCCAAACGTTCGGAGCCGTGCATTTGATGATGGCTTCCTGAGGCAAATTGCTATGTTCTAGCATTTGATAAGTTCCCACCGTCACACTTTCAATATCAATACCCAAACCTGAACTTGCATTCGCTTGAGGATCCGCATCTATCAGCAACACTTTTTTCTCTAAAACACCCAAAGACGCGGCCAAATTTACCGAAGTAGTCGTTTTTCCAACACCGCCTTTTTGATTGGCTATCGCAATGATTTTACCCATTTATTTTTTCAGATTTTGAGCCGTAAAAGTACAATTAAATCTGGGTTTTTCAAGGGTTATTTGTTAACAAAAGTTAATAAGCTGAGCTTAGGATAATTAATAATTAATAGTGAATAATTAATAATGATTTTTAGGAGCTAATCCGGCTATCCATTATATCTTTTGTGCCACAAGAGCGGAGTGAACTAGCGAAGTAAACAACGGCACAAAAGGATACCATTCCTATCCGGGCTAGGGCATCCCGAATTATTCATTATTCATTGTTAATTATCAATTGCTTTTTTTAGCCTTAATCATCATCTCCAACATATCCCACATTTCTTCCGGAATTTGTTCTAACAGGTTGAATTGTCCCGCGCCTTTCAACCATTCGCCACCATCAATCACAACGACTTCACCATTGATATACGCGGAGAAATCAGACACCAAATAAGCCGCTAGGTTCGCCAATTCTTGATGATCTCCGACGCGTTTTAAAGGCACTTTCTTCGCCATATCGAATTTTTCTGCTAAGTCGCCAGGAAGCAATCTATCCCAAGCGCCTTTGGTCGGAAAGGGTCCGGGTGCAATGGCATTCGAGCGGATTCCGTATTTTGCCCACTCAACGGCCAAACTTCGAGTCATGGCAAGAACGCCCGCTTTTGCGGTGGCACTCGGAACCACGTAAGCGGATCCGGTAAAAGCATAGGTCGTAACGATATTCAAAATGGTCGCGGACTCTTGCTTGCTGTCAATCCAGTGTTTTCCGAAGGCGAGTGTACAGTTTTTAGAACCTTTTAGAACGATGTCTATCACGGTGTCAAAAGCGTTGGCTGACAATCGTTCAGTTGGTGAAATAAAGT